>JAKALU010000048.1 GCA_021824065.1 Nitrospirota bacterium | reverse complement strand
CGAGTGTTTTGAGTTCTACGATTGTCAGCTCTTCAAGGGGTTTTTTAATCTCTTTTTCTATCTTATCCGGGCTTTCAAGCACAACAAAGGCATCAAAGAGTCTCACGACCGTGGGGATGTGAAGCCTTTTATTCTGGCTTATGAGGTCATTTTCTGTGACAATGCCCATCAAATCACCATCGTCATTTATAACAGGCACACCGCTGATTTTATGTTCCATAAATATTCGAGCCAGTTCCTCTATGGTAGTAGCTGGCTTAACTGTTATTACATCCGTTGTCATTATGTCCTTTGCCTTTAACATCGCATCTCCTTTTATTTTATTTTTGTCCCGTCAAAAGGACAGTACTTCCACTCATCTTTCATTTTATTTCTGCAAACATGACAGAGTTTTTCAGTCTCCTGAACAACAGAGAACTTAATAGTCTGGTTATCAGTCACAATTGTCTCGACAGACGAAAGGACAACAAAGATTCTTTCATTATTGCTTGTCGGATCAATCGGTGTCATGAAAAAGCCCAGATTGTTCAAATGTAAACTGTGCGACAAACCCTCTATAATCTCCCCATCATAGAAAAAGACTTTGATATGCCTGCCAATTGTATGTTGAGGCTCAATAGTTTTTTTTGGTATATCATGTTTAGATTTATTGCCTTCTAATTCCTTTACAAAAAAGATTGCCTTAAGTTCATTGACTATCACTTCATAAATGTTGTATTTATCCTGTCTCCTGCTATGTACATGAAAGATATGTTTATTTGGAAGGAAATCGCCTGTTGTGCCCTTTATCAGCGTCCCGTCTTTTTTCTTTACTACAACTTTACTGATCATTGAATATTACCGTAATTCCTTTTAAGAGTTTATCAAAAAGAGCCCCTATGTACAATATTTGATGCATTGTAGGGAAGAGCCATTTCCCCCCCCGTTGACATCGCCCTCATAGACAGAATGTATCATGAATTAGACCTCTTTACGATATTTTTAATAAGCATCCCCCCTATAAAACCATTAACAACACCTGTGATTGTACCCAGCAGAATCAGGATAGGACTTACGATTAATATAGGTTCTAATTTCTGAACAAATAAGACATATGCAAGAAAAAGCTGCGCTATGTTATGGAATAATGCACCGATAAGGCTAAGTCCGACGGGGCCAAAGAGCCGTGGCAGCAGGGAAAATGTAAGTCCCATTGCAAGGGTGCTTATTACACCGCCGCCAAAACTCATAATAAATCCTGGTCCGAGAAAAGTGCCAATAAATATTGAAGACAGTATTACCCGTATCAGTGTTACCATCATTGCAGACCTGAAGCCATACAGAACGAGTGTTGCGAGTGTGATTATGTTCGCAATACCAAGTCTTAACCATGGAATTGGTGTTGGCAGCAAGTTTTCAAAACTATGGATTGCAATTGCGTATGCTGAGAGCAGCGCTATGCGGTATTTATCCTGCAATTGCATCTATTGTTTTATTCTGCCTGTCTTCAGAACCGCCTATGAATACCATAACTTTGTTTGGAAGACATACTATTGCACCCCTGTCTACCCATCCATTATGTATGCATATTTTGTTCGGGCATGGCGATTCTTTTATGCGGACTTTCCTGTTTTTTATCTCTACTACTGTATCTCCTATTACGCCTTTCACTGAAATAGTTGTGTCGGTATTCAAAGGTAATCTATAAGCGGATTTCCCGTTAACCTCGATCCTGACATCGGTCCCCTGCGGAAATACATTCTTTATGAATATGAAGCCGGAAAGAGATATGATCATGAGTGCTACAATCAGGAGTTTGTCTGCGACTGTTGTGCCCTCAGTTATTTCTTTTTTGCCCCTGCGAACCTCTAATCTCAATCTTCCCCCTTAAATTAGATGTTGTATGTATTTTGCCATCTTTGTCCACAATTATTCCATCAAGTCCCATTTCTTCAAGCAGCTTCATGCCCTTTTCGGCACCGAGTGTAAATATGCCTGTTGAGAATGGGTCTGTTATAGCGCCGTCTTTTGCTATAATACTAACGCTCCGGCATCCATCAGCAGGGTAGCCTGTTTTTGGATTAAGGATATGGTGGTATCTTTTCCCTTCAATAATAAAATAGCGTTCGTAATCGCCGGAGGTTGATATTGCCATATCAGTAAGCTCGATGGTTGCCATTATCTCATCATCTTCATTCTTTGCCCTTGGATTTTTGATGCCGATTTTCCAGGGCTTGCCATCAGGTTTTAATCCAAATGCCTTTATATCTCCAGCAACTGATACAAGACCCGACTTTATCCCCTTTTTTTTCATCACTTCTACTGCCTTGTCCGCAGCATATCCTTTTGCTATTCCACCGAGGTCAATGAGCATGCCCTTCTTATTAAGATAGACAGATGAGGCACGCTTATTAAGGAGTATCCCCTTATAGTTTACGAGTGAAAGTCTTTCCCTGATTGCTTTATCTTCAGGCTTTACCTTATTGTGGAAGTCCCACAGAGTTATCTCAGTGCCGATTGTAACATCAAATGCCCCGCCAGTTTTTTCAGAGGCGTATATTGCCCTTTCAATCACTTCAAAAGTTTCAGGAGACACCTTAACTGCTTTTTTGCCTGCATTCTTGTTTATTTCTGAAAGTTCGCTTTTATCAGAAAAAAAATTTAAGAGCTTGTCGAGTTTTTCTATCTCCGAAAATGCCTTTTCTATGGCCAGGTCTGCCTTATCGCCCGAATCGGAAACAGCGCTTATTGTTATCAGGGTGTCCATGAGTATCTTGCTTTTGCGATAAACCTTTTCCTTCTGAGGAACACAGGAAGAGACAGTAGCAAGTAGCAAGTAGCAAGTAGCAAGTAGCAAAAAGATTTTTTGAACTTCCAACTTTGAACTTTTAACTTTTAACTTTTCTTTCACGCCACTCTCGCTGTTTTTCCTTTTAATAATTTTTCTTTCAAAAACCTTCCTGTATAAGAATCCGGATTCATGCTGACATCTTCCGGTGTCCCAGAGGCTACAACCATGCCCCCTTTTTCTCCGCCTTCGGGTCCGAGGTCAATTATATAGTCTGCTGATTTTACCACATCAGGATTATGTTCTATGACCACCACTGTATTGCCGAGATCTACGAGGCTGTTTATCACATCAAGGAGTTTTTGTATGTCAACAAAATGGAGTCCTGTGGTGGGCTCGTCAAGTAGATATAATGTGTTGCCCGTTGACTTTTTCCCGAGTTCTTTTGAGAGCCTTACCCTCTGTGCCTCTCCGCCCGAGAGTGTTGTGGCAGACTGGCCGAGCTGTATATAACCAAGCCCTACATCCTCAAGGACTTCGAGTTTCTGTCGTATCAATGGTATTGAGCTGAAAAATTGAATTGCCTCCGAGACTGTCATCTCAAGAACCTCAGCTATATTTTTGCCCTTATATCTTATTTCGAGCGTTTCTCTATTGTACCTTTTACCTTTACATACGTTGCATGGTATATAAACATCAGGGAGAAAGTGCATAGCAACTTTTAAAATCCCCCCGCCATGACATGATTCGCATCTTCCTCCTGAGATGTTGAAACTGAACCTCGATGCAGTGTATCCCCTGACTTTTGAGTCCTGAATCTGTGCGAACAAATCCCTGATATACGTAAATATCCCTGTGTATGTTGCTGGATTAGACCTCGGTGTGCGACCTAATGGCGACTGGTCAACACATATAATGCGATCAATCTTATCCATGCCTGTGATTTCCCTGTGTTTGCCGGGTATAAGCTTGCTTTCGTATAGTTTTTTTGCAAAGGCTTTGTAGAGTATCTCAAATACAAGCGTGCTTTTCCCGGAACCTGATACACCTGTTACACATGTAAAAACACCGAGAGGTATTTTTACATCTATATTTTTAAGATTGAATTCAGATGCATCAATTATTTTTAAGAAGTCTTTAGATTGTCTTCTTTTGTCAGGTAAAGCGATACGCAGCTCACCAATCAGATATCTGCCAGTTAATGAGTTTTTATTATTTTCAATCTCGACTGGTGAGCCTTCTGCAACAACCCATCCGCCCCTCAGTCCGGCGCCGGGTCCCATATCAATGATATGGTCAGCCCACCTTATTGTTTCTTCATCGTGTTCAACGATTATAACGGTGTTGCCGGCGTCTCTTATTGATGAGAGGCTTTCAAGCAATTTTGTACAATCTCTTGGATGAAGTCCTATGCTTGGCTCATCAAGGACATATAACACACCTGTCAGAGACGAACCCATCTGTGTTGCAAGTCTTATCCTCTGCGCTTCGCCGCCTGAGAGTGTGAGGGACAGCCTGTCGAGTGTTAAATAGCCAAGACCGACCTTATCAAGAAAAGAGAGCCTGTCTCTGACTTCCTTGAGAACCCGCTGAGCTATAATCTGTTCTCTATCTGTGAGCCTCAATGTATTGACAAACGAAATTGCGCTGCTGACAGGCATCTTTGCGAACTCAGCAATATTTGTGTCCTGTATCTTTATGCTTAGAGCCTCTTTTCTAAGTCTCATCCCTTTACAAGCCTTGCACGGGGTTAGATGGGTTAGTTCTTCTTCACTTGTAACTCCGAACTCCGAACCCTGAACTCTCTCCTCGGCGAGTCGCCTGAGGCGACCGGACTCATCATAGATGTCTTCAAATCCAAGACCATTGCATCTGGGACATGCACCATATTTGCTATTGAAAGAAAAGAACCTCGGATTAATCTCAGGGTAACTTATACCGCAGTTAGGACATACCATTGTCCTGCTGAACGGGATATCCCTGTTTTCATCAAGGAGGTTGATTATGACTGTATCGGCATATCTGAGCGCTGAATCAATGGCATTCTTTATCTGTTTTTCAGCCCCGGGCTTTATTATGAGCCTATCTATTACTATCTCGATGGTATGCCTTTGTTGTTTTTTAAGCCTTATATCCTGTGTCAGGTCAACCATTTTGCCATCTATCCTTGCCCTTACAAAACCATCCCTCAGCATCTCGTGAAGTTCTTTTTTGTATTCCCCTTTCCTATCCCTCACAATTGGCGCAAGGATTTGCATGCGCGTCCCAATAGGAAACGACATGACAGAATCTATTATATTCTGAGCCTCCTGTGTGGATATCAATGAACCGCATTGATAGCAATAGGGTCTCCCTATCCTTGTGTAGAGCACGCGCATATAGTCGTATATCTCTGTTATTGTGCCGAGGGTTGAGCGCGGACTCTTTGTTACTGTCTTTTGCTCGATTGCAATTGATGGGGAAAGTCCTTCGATGAGGTCAACATCTGGTTTCTGGAGCTGTTCGAGGAACTGTCTTGCATAGACTGAAAGGCTTTCAACATACCGCCTTTGTCCCTCTGCATAGATTGTATCAATAGCCAACGATGATTTCCCCGAACCCGAGGGACCTGTGATAACAGTTATCTTTTCCCTCGGTATTGACAGGCTGATGTTTTTGAGATTATGTTCTCGAGCGCCTTTTATGACTATAAAGTTTTGCATACTGCGGTCTGAATATTTTTAGAAGCAATATTTACTATAACTCAAAAGAGGTTGGGCTTTCAAACGTGAAAGATGAAAGAAAAGGGGGATTTTAAAAAATCCATTAATACCCCCTAAAGACTTGTTATGTCCAAAGGATTTAAAAATAAATGAGATGCTGAAACAGGTTCAGCATTACGACACGATGATAAAGCTTAAAAATTGTCATTCTGAACTTGGTTCAGAATCTCTATTGGTAATTTTGGAGGACTTAACCCAGCATCTCTTTTATTGTAATCAGCACTGACTCTCCGAGTGCATGTAAATCATAGCCGCCCTCCAGGGCGAAGATGGCGGGAATATTTGACGAGCATGAAAGAATACCCTTCACAATATTTCTTATCCCTTCGCTGGAGACCCTGATACCTGCCAATGGGTCATCCTTATGAATATCATAGCCTGCTGACACAAGGATCATGTCGGGTTCAAATTTCCTTACAAGGGACGGCAACACCTCGTTGTATGCAGAAAAGTATTCTTTATCCCCTGAACTATAACTCATAGGTATGTTATATGTAAAATCTTTGCCTTTACCTCTGCCTTTTTCTGATTCGTTGCCTGTCCCGGGATAATGCGGGTACTGATGAGTGCTGAAATAAAAAACAGTGTCGTCTTCTTCAAACATATGCTGTGTGCTATTTCCATGATGGACGTCAAAATCAATGATAAATATCTTCTTATACCCTATTTTTTGAGCATGCCTTGCTCCAACAGCAATATTATTGAATATGCAGAAACCCATTGCCCTGTTTGCCTCTGCATGATGCCCCGGAGGCCTTACAGCGCAGAATGCCCTCTCTATCTCTTTGTTTTTGCATCTGTTCATCGCCTCTGTCACAGCGCCTGCTGCATAGAGTGCAGCCTCAAGGCTTCTCTCAGATATATATGTGTCTGGGTCTGCATAGCCAGGGGTCATTTTTTTTAGTCTTTCAATATACCCGTGTGTATGCACAGCCTCGATATCAGTGAACTCTGCCTTCAATGGTTTTATATGTATAAGTTTATCCCACACATCAGAAGACTTCAGTGCATCAATGATTGCAATCAGCCTTTCCTTACATTCAGGATGCCATTGTGGTGTCTCATGCTTAAGGAATATGTCGTCGTATATAAGACCGACCTTTTTCATGTATCAATTTTACTAAAAATTAATAACTCTTTCCTCTTTTTAATCTCTTTTGCTATTATTGTAAATATTTAAGTTTAATCAACGCAAAGGGGGAGTTATGCCTGATCTAAAAAAGATGTACCGCACTATTATGGAAGATGATTTCCCGGAGGATATGACCATAAAGTTTGGCAATCAAACTCTGGTGTATAAAAAACGCGCATGGAAGATACCTGATGAAAAAACAGGAGAAGTTATAGAAAAAGGACTCAGATACGGAGAAAATCCTGACCAGCAGGCAGCCCTATATGAATTAATCAACGGGAATCTGGTTCTCGGTGGATGTCAATATATAAATCCAGGGAATGGTCTTGTAAGCAGCATAACCGAAGAAGATATGATTCAGGCAGGAAAACATCCCGGCAAGACAAACCTTACAGACCTTGATAATGGCTTGAACGTCATGAAATATCTGATGGCTAAACCTGCGGCAGTAATCCTCAAGCACAACAACCCCTGCGGTGCAGCATATGGAAAGACAATTGCAGAGGCATATGGTAAGGCAAACATGGCTGACAGGATTGCTGCATTCGGGGGCTGTCTTGTCGTGAACAGGGCGATGGATAAGGCAACAGCAGATATGGTGAGCCAGAATTATCTTGAAGTTGTTGCAGCGCCTGATTTTGAGGAAGGGGTAATAAGCATACTCGCAAAAAGAAAAAACCTGAGGATAATAAGGGTTAAAAGGATTAATGAACTTGCCAAATACAGGGACTTCCGTTTCGTAGAATTCAAGTCATTGATTGACGGAGGTATTATTGTCCAGCAGTCACAGTTAAGCAGGATAAAAACAAAGGATGATTTCCTGCCAGCAAAGACTGTATATAAGGGGAAGGAATATGTCATCGAAAGGACGCCCATCGAGAAGGAATACGAGGATATGATTTTCGGCTGGAGCGTTGAGATGGGGATTACCTCAAACTCTGTTATTTATGTGAAAAATGGTGAAACAGTAGGCATTGGCACAGGGGAGCAGGACAGGGTTGGAGTGGCTGAGATAGCAATCTTCAAGGCATATACAAAATATGCAGATGCCTTATGCTTTAAGAACTATGGAATTCCTTATAAAACCCTTGAGATGGAAGTTGCACGCGGGGAAAGAGATGCGGGGTTGCTTCAGGAAATAGACGAGGAGACGAGAAAAAATAAGGGCGGGCTTACAGGTGCTGTAATGATCTCTGATGCGTTTTTCCCGTTCAGGGATGGCGTTGATGTTGGCATCAAGCAGGGTATTTCAGCGGTTGTCCAGCCAGGCGGCTCAGAACGCGATTTCGAGGTCATCGAGGCATGCAATGAGGCAGAGCCGAAAGTAGCGATGGTATTTACAGGACAGAGGGTGTTTAAGCATTAATATAAAATAACAAAAAAGGAGATTATAAAATGGCTGAGACAAAGGCAACAATAGAGACGAAATTCGGGAATATTGAGTTAAAGTTTTTCCCGGATGTCGCGCCAGGCCACGTGAACAATTTTATTGAGCTTGCGAAAAAAGGATTCTATGACGGGACGATCTTTCATCGTGTAATCCCGGGGTTTATGATTCAGGGAGGAGACCCTAACTCAAAGAGCCCTGACAAGTCAAAACACGGGATGGGAGGGCCTGGATATACGATTAAGGCTGAGTTTAATGACAGGCCTCACAAAAGGGGAACTCTATCAATGGCACGGGCTGCAAATCCTGACAGCGCAGGGTCGCAGTTTTTCATCTGCGTTGCTGATTCGCCTTTCCTCGACAGGCAGTACACTGTTTTTGGCGAGGTTATTTCAGGGCTGGAAGTGATTGACAAGATAGTAAGCCAGCCGAGGGATGCAAGGGATAACCCTAATGAGAGGATTGAGGTGAAGGTAAAGATAGTGGAGAAATAACCCCTCCCTTCCTCCCCTTAACTTAAGGGGAGGTGAGGTGGGGTTATCTTAATAAATTTTTAGAACAATCCGCTTACCTTTCCTGTATTCACATCCACATCAACCCTTCTGTACGCAGGATCAGAACTTGTACCGGGCATAAGGCTTATTGTACCTGCGCAAGGACACAGGAATTTGGCGCCTGAGTAAATCAATACATCTCTGATGGGTAACATCCACCCTTTAGGAACTCCCTTGAGGGCCGGGTCATGGGTGAGGCTTAGGTGGGTCTTGACCATCATAGTTGCGAAGTCGGCGTACTTGGGATCGTCTTCAAGCATCTTGGCCTTGGCTTCAGCTTCAGGCAGCCATGAGACGCCGTCAGCGCCGTATACTTCCTTGGCGATGAGCACTACGCGGTCGCGAAGCTTCATCTCTAACGGGTAAAGGTATTTGAAGTCATTCTTTTGGTTACATGCATCAATGACTGCGTCGGCAAGTTCAAGCGCTCCCTCCCCGCCCTTAAGCCAATGCTGGGATTCAGCGCAGCGCGCGCCTGCTGCTTCGGCGGCTTTTTTGACCACAGCCACTTCAGCATTCGTGTCAGTATAAAAACGGTTGATGCAGACAACAGGGTTTATTCCGGATTTTCGGATAACATTGATCATGTGGACCATGTTGGCGCAGCCTTTTTCGACCAGTGCTATATTTTCCTTTGTGTATTCTTCAGGCAGGGGCTTGCCAGCCACTACCTTTGGACCACCACCGTGCATCTTAAGTGCCCGGACAGTAGTGGTGAGCACGGATACATGGGGTTTCAGTCCGCTGAAGCGACACTTGACGTTCCAGAATTTTTCAAAACCTATATCAGCTGCAAACCCGGATTCTGTCACATGGTAGTCGAACAATTTCAGGCCGACCCGGTCAGCAATGATTGAGGACTGGCCTACGGCTATATTGGCAAAAGGACCGGCATGTACAAAGCATGGGTTATATTCAGCAGTGCACATGAGGGTTGGGTTAATTGTATTGCGCATGAAGGCGGCCATTGCATTGCCGACTTCAAGATCACCTGTGGTAACAGGTTTGCCGCTCTTATCAAAAGCAACTGTTATGTGGTTCAGGCGCTGTTTCAGGTCAGCGAGGTCATTGGCTACGGAAAGAATGGCCATACATTCTGACCCAACTGCGATACCGAACTTCGACTGCATCATGAAGCCGTCCTGCCTGCCGCCGATGCCTATGATGATATTGCGGAGGCTCTGGGCACAGAAGTCCATTACCCAGCCCATTTCCACGCGCGTGGGGTCTATGTCAAGTCGCTTCATCCTGGTGAGCCGCTGCAACTGCTCATCGTTATAATTACGCTCGTGCTGCATGCGGGCTGTCATTGCCACCATGGCAAGGTTGTGTGCGTTCATGATGTCATTGATGTCGCCTGTGAGTCCCAGAGAGAACTCAGTCATTGGAATCAGCAAAGAGTTTCCACCCCCGGCTGCAGTGCCCTTAACATTCATGGTCGGACCTCCGGATGGCTGGCGCAATGCTCCACCAACGTTTAAACCACGCTTGCCAAGCCCTTCCATCAATCCAACAGATGTAGTGCTTTTGCCTTCGCCAAGGGGAGTAGGTGTTATGGCTGTAACCTCTATGTATTTGCCGTCAGGCTTATCCTTCAGGCGATTGATGACCTTGAGAAAATCGATCTTTGACAGTCGGCCCATGGGCAGCATCTCGCCTTTTTGCAGTCCAAGTTTCTCGCGCCACTCTTCAGGGGTCGGCATGTTTTTTTCAGCTTCTTCTGAAATCTGCCAGTCAGCTAACTTTGTTGCATCAAATGGCATTGTTAAAGTCCTCCTTTATTTTTAGTAGTTAGTAGCTGGTAGTTGGTAGTTAGTAGAAAGGATAAGATATTTTGTGCCTTAACTACTTGCTACTTTCTAGTTGCTACTTTTATTTAATAATTAATCAGTGCGTTTAAAAACTTCTCGTTCATGCGCCTGAGATTTTTGCTCATGACCAGTGCAAGTTTCTTAAGTATCTGCGATGCCAGGGCAACGTCTTCCTTTTCCATTTTCTCGAATTCCTCTTTTGTGAGTTTTAATAACTCTGTATTCTCAATGGCCACTGCATTAGCCTCATGCATGCGTTTCTCGAGTATGGATAGCTCCCCAAAAAAATTGCCTGCTGTCAGAACTGCAAGGGTTTGCTTCCAGCCGTCAGGGGTTACTTTGTTAATTTCTATCTTCCCGGAACGGATCATATAAATACCCTTTGTGTCGTCCCCCTCTTTGAAGAGGAATTCATCTTTTTTTAATGAAAGTTCTTTTATTACTTTTGCTAATTTTTTAAGTTCCGGGTCACTGATGTCCTCAAAAAGGACCTGTTTCTTTAGCTCACTAATACTAATCATAATCCCTCCTCTGTTATTAGGCTGAGGTTAAGGCGAAGGTTAAGAATATCTTAATCTCAACCTTAATCTCAATCATACTTTTTAAAAAGTTTCTATCTTTACTGCACAGACCTTGAACTCAGGCGTTTTAGCAAAGGGGTCAAGGGCATCGGTAGTTATCACATTTGCTGCAGCCTCTCTGTAATGCATAGGAAGAAATAGTATGCCACCTGAGACCCTATCGGTTATTCTCACCTTTATCTCGATCTCCCCCCTTCTCGATTTGACCTTTACCGGCTCGCCATTTTTTACCCCTAACCTATGAGCATCCTCGGCGTTCATCTCTATGTATGGCTCACCAGCATGTGCCTCAATCGGGGCAACCCGCCGTGTCATCGAGCCCCCGTGATACTGAAAGAGGTTCCTTCCGGTTGTGAGGACGAAAGGGTAATCTTTGTCAGTAGGTTCTGCCGGCGGAGCGTAATTTACAGTTGTAAATGAGACCCTGCCGCGCGGGAATCCAGCTTTATAGAGATATTCTGTTCCAGGATGGTCTTTAGTAGGACATGGCCAGTGAATGCCGTTGTTCCTGATTCTATTGTAAGTAATGCCGGACAGAGCAGACCATAAACTGCCTAGTTCTTCAAAGACATCTTCTGAAGATGAGTATTTCATGGCATATCCCATCCTGTTAGATAGTTCAGAGATTATCCACATATCTTCTTTTGCATCTCCGGGGGGATCTACAGCCTTTCTTACAAGTTGAACCTTTCTCTCTGTATTTATGAATGTCCCGGTTTTTTCAGCAAAACACGTAGCCGGCAGAACCACATCTGCAAGGGCTGCTGTCTCTGTGAGGAATATGTCCTGGACGAGAAGAAATTCAAGTTTTTTTAATGCTTCACGCGTATGCCCTACATTGGGTTCAGTGAGAATAGGGTTTTCACCCATTATATAAAGAGCCTTAAGTTTTCCTTCAGCTGCTGACAGCATCATCTCTGTTGACTTCAGTCCTTCTTTATCTGATAGAGAAGCATTCCATGCTTCTTCGAATTTCCTTTTAACCATGGGCATATCAACTCTCTGATAGCCCGGATATACGTTGGGAAGACATCCTGCATCACATGCACCCTGGACATTATTCTGTCCCCTAAGAGGATTTATGCCTGTGTGTTCCCTTCCGATATTCCCTGTAAGGAGGGCAAGGTTTGCTATTGCATTCACATTATCCGTTCCGTGAGTATGCTGTGTGACGCCCATTGTATAAAATATCCCTGCCTTTCTTGAACCTCCGTAGAGCAGGGCTGCCTTTATTATATCTTCTTTTGGAACACCTGTTATCTTTGAGGCATTCTCAGGCGTAAAAGTCTCTAATGACTTTTTCCATTTATCAAACCCATCGGTTCTTTCCTTGATGAATTCCTTATTGTCGAGCCCCTCTTTCAATATCACATGGGCTATACCGTTTACAAGGGCAACGTCTGTGCCTGGCTTGAGTCTTAAAAATATCTCAGAGAACTTGACAAGTGGAATCTTTCTTGGATCAGCGACTATGAGTTTTGAGCCTTTTCTTATGGCTTTCAGCATTCTGTTTGCAATAACCGGGTGGGTCTCTTTTGTGTTAGAGCCGATTATAAAGATAACCTCCATCCCTTCTATCTCTCTTATGGAGTTTGTCATTGCCCCTGAGCCGAATATTGTGGCCAGACTGGCCACAGTAGGAGCGTGTCAGAGACGGGCGCAGTGGTCAACATTATTCGTACCTACTGCTGCCCTCATAAATTTCTGAAAAAGATAGTTTTCCTCATTGGTGCATCTGGCAGATGAAAGCCCTGCTATTGAATCATGTCCGTATTTCTCTTTTATCTCTTTAAGCCTCTGAGAGGTATAGTCGAGTGCCTCATCCCAGGAAACCTCTTTAAAAACCTTGTTCAAACCGTTTGAACCGCTTGAACAGTTTGAACGGTCTTTTATTCTTATCAAGGGTTTTTTCAGCCTATCAGGGTTGTTTATGAAACTGTAACCAAACCTCCCTTTTACACAAAGCCATCCTTCATTCCATGTGTCTTCTCTTGATGTTACCCTGATAACCTCGTTTCTCCTTACGTGGAGAGTGATATTACAACCCGTGCCGCAGTATGAACACGTGGTGTCAACTTCTTTTATATCTTTTTGCCTTCCGCGGAGCGCCCACATTTTCCCTGTTAATGCGCCAGTCGGACATACAGCCACGCACTGGCCGCAGAATTCGCAATCAAGGTCTTTTTCAAATGTAGGACATATCTTGGACTTAAAACCCCGGTATGCAAAATCTATGGCCTCAACTCCCTGAACCTCATCACACACTTTTACACACCTGCCGCAGAGGATGCACTTTTCCATGTCTCGTTCGATAAATGGATTCCCATCTCTTTTCCCGTATACCCGTCTTTCACCTAAAAATCCCCCTTTGTCCCCCTTTAGTAAAGGGGGATTATAAGGAGAGATGCCGTAAAAGTATGCAAGCTCTTGCAGAGTGCAGTCCCCTGCTTTTTCGCATATCATACAGTCATTAGGATGGTCTGATAGAATAAGTTCAAGCACTGTCTTTCTTAAATCCTCAAGCTCCGGGCTTGATGTTATAACTTCCATGCCCTCTGACACAGGTGTTGTGCAGGAAGTTAAAGGTCTCGGAGCGCCTTTTATTTCTACTATACACATCCTGCATCCACCAAAGGGGGTAAGCTTTGGATGATGGCAGAGGGTTGGTATCGGGATGTTTAGCATTCTTGCAGCCTCAAGGACAGTCGTGCCTTCTGGAACCTCTATTGTTTTGCCGTTTATGGTTACTTTCATTTAAAAACCTCTAAATATAGTAAGGTTATAATTTTAGTAATCTCCCCTAACCCCTCTTTAAAAAAGAAGGGAATAAATTGTCCCCCTCTTGTAAAGGGGGATGCAGGGGGATTACTAATTAATAGTATTCTTATCATTCCTTTACCACTGCCTTAAATTTACAGACATCAAAACAAGCGCCGCACTTTATGCATATTTCAGAGTCTATGAAGTGGGGTTTCTTTTTCTCTCCTGTTATTGCGCCTGCTGGACACGCCCTTAGACATGCACCGCAGCCTTTACAGAATTGCTCGAGGATATAGTAAGTCAGGAGTTCTTTACAAACTGCTGCGGGACATTTCCCCTGTAAGTGGGCCTCATATTCATGTCTGAAGTATTTTATAGTGCTCAGGACAGGGTTTGGGGCTGTCTGGCCAAGGCCGCAAAGGGAAGCTGCTTTTACGTCTTTGCTGAGTTTCTCAAGAAGCTCGATATCCCCTTCTTTCCCCGCACCTTTTGTTATTCTTGTGAGTATTTCAAGGAGTCTTTTTGTCCCTATTCTGCAAGGTACGCATTTCCCGCACGATTCTGCCTGTGTAAACTCAAGAAAGAATTTTGCTATATTGACCATGCAGTCAGTCTCGTCGAGAACCACCATACCACCGGAGCCAACAATAGAACCGACCTTAGCGAGGGACTCAAAATCCACAGGTGTATCCAGTAATTCTGCCGGGATACAACCACCGGAAGGGCCGCCTGTCTGCACTGCTTTAAATGCCTTTCCACTCTCTATCCCTCCGCCTATATCGTATATTATCTCTCTTAGAGGAATACCCATCGGGACTTCGATCAACCCTGAGTTTTTAATCTTCCCTGTTAAGGCAAAGACCTTTGTGCCTTTAGATTTTTCAGTGCCAAAGGATGCGAACCAATTAGCGCCGTTTCTGATTATGTAAGGAACGTTTGCAAGGGTCTCCACATTGTTAATTACAGTCGGTTTCCCCCATAAGCCATTGTAAACCGGGAAGGGCGGTTTTGCCCTCGGCATCCCGCGCTGTCCTTCGATAGAGGCAATTAATGCTGTTTCTTCACCGCAGACAAAGGCACCTGCACCCAGTTTAACCTTTATATCAAAATTGAATTTTGTGCCGAGGATACCTTTACCGAGAAAACCATTTTTCTTTGCATCTGACAGTGCTTTCTTAAGCCTTTCCACAGCGAGGGGGTATTCTGCCCGGATATATACATAACCTTTATCTGAGCCTATAGCGTATGCCCCGATAATCAAGCCCTCGATGACAGCATGGGGATTACCCTCAATAACGGATCTGTCCATAAATGCGCCGGGGTCACCTTCATCGGCATTGCATATCAGATATTTCTGCTTTGAGTTCTGTCTCATTGCAATTTCCCATTTAACGCCGGTTGGAAATCCCGCACCACCCCTGCCTCTCAATCCAGATGACTTTATTATTTCAATTACATTTTCGGGCTTCAGTGATGTCAAAACCTGCCTGGCAGCATCGTAACCGCTAACAGCAATATAAGCGTTTATATCTTCAGGATCAATGGAGCCGCAATCTGAGAGCACAACCTTAAACTGTTTTTTGTGGAAGAAATGATAGTCTTCACCAACCGCCCAGTCCTGAACAGGGTTTTTCTCGATTATGTGTTCTTTGATAATTCTCGGGACCATATCAGGTTTTATATATTGATAAGTTACCTTTTCGTTGTTAACAATAACGTCAACCAGCACATCTTTGGCACAAAGTCCACGGCACCCCACCTTGTGCATCGAACAATGTTCTTCCACATTGGCTTTTATCCCGGCCAGCTTAAGCTCTTTTTTGAAGGCAGCAATAACCTCAGCTCCGCCGGCGGCAATGCCACCTGTACCCATACATACTTTTATAATTATGTTATTTGACACTGCTTTTTACGCCTTTTAAAGACCTTATTTCTTTAAGCAGTTTGTCTGCTGATGTTTTTCCATGTATTTTTTTGTTAATTATCATTACAGGGGCGATACTGCAGGCGCCAACGCAATTAACCTTTTCAAGGGTAAATTCTTTATCTTTTGTTGTTTCCTCGCCCTCTGAAAGATCAAGTTCTTTTCTTATGCCGGTTATTAATCTTTCAGATCCCTTAACATGACAGGCAGTTCCACAGCAGGCTGTAATTATATTCTTCCCTCTCGGGTTGAGATGGAACTGAGAATAAAATGTGGCGACGCCAAAGAAACGGCTTGCAGGGACATCCAGTTTTTTGGAAAACCAGTTTACAACATCTTCAGGGATGTAACCAAAAGAATTCTCAATATCCTGAAGTAAGGATATGATATTGCCTTCATTTTTCTTGTGTTCCACCAGAATCTTTTCGAGTGTTTTTTCCATCTAATCTCGCCCCTTTTAGATGTGGACTTCTAAATTAACATAATGTAAAAAAAACTGCAAAATAGAAAAATTCAATAGACTAATAAGCCTTCCATATCTTTATGACCGGGGTTAGATAAGCTTAAGGTAGTTTTATGCGGTTGTTATATTTTCTAAGACAGCTCAGGAAATAAGCTGGGTGTTAATCGTGAGGTTCATCTGGTTTGT
>JAKALU010000186.1 GCA_021824065.1 Nitrospirota bacterium | reverse complement strand
TTTGTCTGCCCTATGAATTGCTTCCATCTGTTTCTTTTCAGATTCTGTTGTATTGAAGCCGTATTTTTTGAGAGATCCTTTATGCGTTATTTTTATTTTTGTTATCTAATCACCTCTTTTGCTTGATGTACCTCCTATGTATATCATTCCCAAAGCCAGAACAAATGTCATAAAATATACCAGATCCATGAACAGTGTCATGGACGGCATAGCCGTAAATTTTTCTGACAGGTCGTACATTCCGATTCCTATCCATCCTTCAAAGCTGTACTGCAATTTTCCTTCGATAGCTTCGACTATCACATAGAAAAAAAGAAGTACACCGATGAGAAATAAGAGCGGTCTCATTTCCTCACAGATGGCTAAAGAAATTCGTTATGGCATGGGCTATTCCGTTGAAGAATGCTGTTACCGGCGCAAAGAAACTCGATACCATGCTTAATACCGAATTTCCGAGTTGCTGGAACATCCCTGCTAATCCCATTTGTCCTGACGGCGTGCTGATGGCGAAATATAGGGACAGACCGACTATGAGTATCACAAAAAATACGATACCGTAGGCGATCATTTTTAATGCCCCCATATTCTCACCTCAAGTCCGTTCTCTTGGCAAATGCGAATGACGCCACCAGAAGCATGAATATGACCAGCCCATAGAATAGATACAATATCCATCCAAGCGATCCTGTGGTTGCAAGATTTGCGAGGAACTGCCCATCTGGAATAAATATCTCAACTACGTAAGCGCCGAGAAGATAACCTAATATGACAATTCCAAGAGTGTAGTCGTATCTGCGTCTTCTATTTATGGCAGCATAGGCATATCCAAGAGTTCCTCCGAGCAGCAATCCCATTATCACTCCGCCAGAACCAAGGGCAAACATGCCCGTGCTTCCGAGGAAATAAGATATTGAGACAGCTATTCCGAGAACGATGATCCCTACGATTATGCCTGCAATTTCCCTGCTTTCTACCATCATGCTGTTTTCTTTTCTCTTTGACATTACCTTTCCCTCCTTCTTGGCATTCCGACAATGACACCTACAAAGACTATTACGCCGAGTATTACCATGACTGTCTGTGATACTGTTATTATGTTGATATCAAAGGGTGCGCCGTATTGCTGATATATTTTGACTGAAAGATGGTTCGTCGATGGCAGAGCTGCTGAATTATTCAGTGTTATTAGTATTGTTCCTGTGTATCCAAAACTACCTGTCAACATTCCGAAGACGTTCATTTCAGTTGATTTGTTCAGATTGTTAATGTTTGCCGCATTGCTGTATATCATTGTCGAGGACCATATGTTTGCCGGTATGACTCCTTTGTCTGTCAAAGCATGAACTGATGTATCATTAACCTGTTCCCCGAATTCCATGGTTGCGCTTTGAAGTGCGAAATTGTCTGTCATTGCAGTGCCCGTAGTGTTCAATACTGACGTGCCCACATTCAATGTCGTGTAAACGTATGACCTGTTCAAAAGCCCCTGCACCGAATAGTCAGGATTCTTTTGGAAAACAACGATATTTGTAACATTGAATCCGGCATCAAATGTCGCTACTACTGTGCTTCCAGATAATGTTAGTCCGGCTGCTTCCCATGTCGGGTTCTTGCCTGTTCCGTTATAGCCAAACACCATTCCAACGTCAGACCCAAGACCAATGTCGCTCGTAAGATTATTCTTTCCAGTAGCAGCCAATCCCTGTATTGACAGGGCAACAACTGCACCGGAAAGGACAATTATAAGGGCAACGATGATCGTGAGCCACCGTTTTTCCGTTATGTTCTTTCCGTACATTTTTTCCTCCCGTTGAGTGTTTTCATTTTTGCACTCAAAAAATTATTAGTATGCGTTGAAAGTATTTTAAGTTTTCGGCTTTAAAGAAATTCTCGATTTTGCCTCGCCCGCACGTTATTTATACGGTTTTCTTATAAGGAAAAAAAACGTTTCGGCATTTCTCAGCTGGAATGTCGTTACGGCATTTATGTTTAAAATGTCGTAAACTTTAAAAATGAAATGCCGATACATAATTCATGAAAACTCCGATATGGAAAGTGGCAACAAGGCAAGCCACCAGAATCCTAAGATATGGCGAGATAAAAGAGATATTAAGCAATATTGAGGTTGAACCCTCAGGCTCATGGTCGAGAAGAATACCGGCCAGCAAAGGCAATGTTCAGATTTGGCTTCAGGGCCTTTTGTTCACAGGAATGAGATTTTATGAATTGTTCATACTTCATTCCCATCCGGAACTACTTCAAGATGATGGAACACTAAGATTAGATAAAAATCTTTTCTATGACGTCGGTAAGCAGAAACAAACAGTCAAAGAAAGAATTGTCTATCTTTCTGATATGGGCATTGGCGTTGTAGATAAATTTTTTAAAACGTTGCCGCTTCATTCTGATCCTAAGGAAGCATATCGATATTTAGATAGTGTCCTTGCTGCAACCGGAAAGAAATTGGGATATCCTGAAAGAACAATCACATATAAAGAAAATAAAACTATCGGCATTCAAGAAATAGAAAAAGACGGCAAAAGAAAGATTGTGAGGCAAACAGCCCCAATAGATAGAGTGATTAGCACCAATGGATTATCATTGCGTGTTTTCAGAAAAACATGGAACTCTTGGCTCGTGAATTATTTTAAAAACGACAATCACTCACTGACTATTGCAGAAATGTCTATGGGGCATACAGATAAGACGGCATTAAAACATTACCTGACTCTTCAATTCGATGATGAAGATATGAAAGAAATCGAAAAAGCGGTCAAAGGATTCGGATTGCATCCAGGCTGGAGAAATGAAAAAGAGATGCCTGAGGAAGATAAAACACCGCAAACCCAGCAAACCGCATAATTATAAATGCATCATTTAGAAAGCCAATAATCCATTCAAAATATTATAGAAATATTTCATCCGGCTCATCATCGTGGTTTCTTTTAGGTTCGATCACCTTAACAGTTTGTTTCACCTTTTCGCCATCAGGATATTCATTCCTTGAACTTATGTCATACATTTCTCTTATTCTTTGATCCACTTCCCAGATGACTCCCTCCGGATCCTTTTCATAGACAATAGGATTTGTAACCTGTGATTGGTCGAAGATCTCTTTAAGCGGCAATTCTCCAAATTCGGCGCTCATATCCGATGATATATTCTCATTCAATAGTTCGGTTAAGGGATGAAGCGGCACAATTCCAAGATCACGCCTTATTTCCCCCTTTCCATTGGGATCGAGATAGCGAGCGACTGCAGTATATTTCAATTTAGGCCTACCTAAGATGTCTCTTTTTCCAGTTGGAGTTGAGATCATCTCGATCACGGGGTTAACGGCATCCATAATCTGAGCTGCAGGCATCGTTGCACCCGACATAAAGAATCTTACGCCTATTTGCCTTGATAATTGAAAATTAATCATCATAGCGGTTACGTTTTTTGACGTGCCAGATTCCATCTTTCTCCCTTTTCCCATCTCTCCCATATAAACGAGGGCGTAAATTGACTCGGGTCTTATTCCAAGATTTAAACGCTTATTCATAGTCTGGTCATGTTTGATCCAGAGAACCGAAGAGCCAGGCGGATCATCCAGATAGATTTCCCAT
>JAKALU010000047.1 GCA_021824065.1 Nitrospirota bacterium | reverse complement strand
TCACAGAGCTTATTCCTGTTACAAGTTCTGGAAGAGAGGTAACAGATGCCATAAGCACAACACCAACCCATGTCCTTCCAAGCCCTGTCTTTTCAGCGATTATGTCGCCGTATTTGGAAAGCTTTGTGCCTGAATAGACAATCAAAGATGTGCAGGCTATGAATTCAAGCCAGAGAATCATTATCTATTCTCCTTAAAATAGTCTAATGCAGCATCCATGCTTTTTCTCTCTCCTGTATAAAGAATAATATCCCCTGCGTGAAATCTAAATTCAGGATCAGGGTTTGTAAATACCTTCGGCCCTCTTCTCACAGCGATTATTGTGGCACCTGTTTTCTTTCTCACCTGAAGCTCTGCAATGCTCTTTGAAGTGAGATGAGATCCGTCAGGAATCCTGTAACCGTTTATCTCTATCTCAGGCAACCATTCGCATTTTTCAAAGAGATGTCTCTTTGGAAGTCCTATACTTCTTAAAGCAGTATAACTGTCACTCCTTATCTTATCTACCATGTCAAGTATTACATTCTGGGGGAAATTGTATTTATAAAGAACCCGGGAAAATATCTCTACCGAAGTCTCGAACTCTTCGGGAATAACCTCATCAGCCCCCAAAGCTTTCAGGTCATCAACCTCGATGAGGTACCGTGTTCTCACAAGAATATAAAGAGAAGGGTTTTCATGCCGTGCAATCGAAACGATCCTGCGTGTTGAGACCGGATCGGATATTGCAATGACAAGGAGCCGTGCGTTTTCAATGCTAAGTTTATGCAGTATCTCCTTACTCGTTCCATCACCATAGTATATTGGTTCACCTTTTTTCTTCATTTCCATAACTGTATCACTGTTCATCTCAAGCACAACATAGGGTATTTCGGCCTCTTTTAAAACCCTCGCGAGGTTCCTGCCATTAAGGCCAAATCCAATAATTATTACATGGCCATGTCTTTTCCGGGGGAATCCCTCTTTTTCTGAAATTTTTCTAAGTCTGTCAACTCTTCTTAATAGATGCCTTGATCCTATCCAAGCAGCAACAGAAGGTGCGGCATTCAGCACAAATGGAGTCATTATCATTGTGACGACTGAGGATGAAAGGAAGATTTGATAAAAACTCTCTGATATTATTCCCGTGGCCTTTCCAGCAACAGCAAGCACAAATGAAAACTCCCCTATCTGTGCAAGGCCAAGACCTGTGTGAATAGATGTCCTTAACAGACTTCCTGTTATAAGCGCAGATAGCATGCCTGTAACTATCTTGAGCACAAATATCAATACAACAGCAACTGCAATCTTAAGACAATTGTCAGACATATAACCAATATCCATAAGCATTCCTACCGAAACAAAAAACAAGCCTATAAAGCTGTCTTTGAAAGGCAATATATCTGATGTTGCTTGATGTGCATACTCTGATTCCGATATTATGAGCCCTGCCAGAAAGGCGCCTAACGCAAGGGAAAGACCGAATCTGGAAGTTAGAAGCGCAATGCTGAGACAGAGAAGAATTATCGTGATTATAAATAACTCACGGCTTCTTGTATGCACCACATGATGGAGAAATTGAGGGACAACCCATTTTGCACTGAAAAGCACAACTGCAATGATCAAGACTGCCTTTCCTATTTTTATTGACATATCTATAACATTTATTCCTTCTCCTGACAGGGTTGGAATGAGAAGCATTAGAGGAACTACACACAGGTCCTGAAATATCAATATGCCCACCATTACGCGGCCATGCGGGGAGTCTGTCTCTCCTTTATCTGCGAGCATTTTTAAAACAATGGCAGTGCTGCTGAGTGCAATGAGGAATCCTAAAAACACTGACCTGTTAACGCTCCCAATTGCAAGATAAGCAGCAATGGCAGACAGGATTATTGTAAGCGATATTTGAACTCCGCCACCGACTATAACAGCCTTCTTCATCCTGATAAGCCTTGCCATTGAGAACTCAATACCGATTGTAAAAAGCAAAAGTATAACGCCGATCTCTGCCATTATCTCGATTGAATGGGTGTCTTTTACCATCCCGATGCCATATGGGCCAATAAGAACTCCTGCGACAAGAAAACCTACAATGGATGATATCCTCACCTTATGAAGCAAAAATACGACTAAGGCAGAGGTTCCAAAGATAATGACCAGTGATTTTAAAAATTCAGATTCCATGGTTTTTATGGTAGCATAAATTATGCTTTACTTCATTTCGTTATGGTTGGCACTGCGTGGATATAAAAAATGTCCGAAGTGCGGGAAGGCGCAAAAATTCAAGAATAAAAAAAGGGGAGATACCGTCACTTGCAAAAAATGCGGATATGAATTTGTGCTGAAATGATTTTCATTTAGGGTTATTTTTTGTTTAATAACTCTGGGCAAATAAAACTCAACTTATAACTTCATGTCCGCATTCTCGCAAATATAATATTTGATGTATCATATTGAAATGATGCTATACCTGTGTAAGCTTTTACTCCTATACTCGATGAGCCTCCTCTTTACAGCGTCTTTATATTCTTATGCCTACGGGCTTGGTTATCAGGGAACGCATATTCTCACACATGGCGCGCTTGAAGACCTGGCAAAGACTTTTCAGAAAAAATATGGGATTAGAGTTTTTGTAAAGGGGGGCGGCTGTGCTGACGGCATTGCAGTCGTAGTAAAGGATAGACATGAGATGGGCGGTATCTGCTGCCCGTTAAATCCTGAGAAGGCGAATAAATTTAATCTGATACAGCACAGAGTTGCAGTGGATATTAAAGCTGTTATAGTTAACCCAAAAAACAAAATAAGCAATCTTACCCTGAAGCAGGTCTCTGACATTCATAATGGACTCATAACCAACTGGAAGCAACTCGGAGAACGGGACAAACCAATTGCGCTTATTTATAGAGACCACTGCAGGGATATGGATGAACCTGTGAGAAAAGCGCTTGGCATTAAGGGACCTGTGGCCAAAAAAGCAATCGTCGTCAAAACAGATAAGGAAGTTGTTGAATACGTGGAACGCTTTCCTGATGCGATTGGAATTGCGCCAAGGATATTTGCAAAGGAGGCAAAGGTAAAGATAATAAGCGTTAACGGCATTGCGCCGACACCTGAAAACACCGAAAAAAGACTTTACCCGATAACAGGAGATCTCTATATCATTACAAAGGGTACTCCGTCCGAAGCAACAAAGCAGTTCCTCGATTTTGTCTTAAGCGATGATGGACAGGCTATAATAGGAAAAGGTTTTGGAAGGGTAAGATAATCCCGAATGAAAGACATATGGAAAAAGCTTCCGATAAGATATAAGATAATCTCTATCATTATCTTTACCATAATGCTTCTGACAATTACTATCATCCCTGCTATTTCATTCCTTATTAAAGACGCCCTTTTAAGACAACAGCAAAATCATCTGGAGAGCGTCAAAAACCTTGCCATAAAGCTTTTTGAGGATTATCAGAGCAAGGTTACAAACTATACAAAACTCTTCAGTAATGACAGGGAAGTAAAAGACAGCCTCTTCTATCATACCGAACTCGCAGGTGAAAGAGAACATCCCTTGAGAGCAGTGTCACGCCTGCATAAGTCCTTTGATGTCAGTTCGATAGAGATTGGAGATGCTCGAGGCAATGTAGTTGCTATCGCTGAAAATCCCGACAAGTATGACGTGGAAAGGTCAGCAGACCCCCTTATAAAAACTGCCCTTCAGGGAAAGGTGATGTCGGGTATTACTCTCACAGAAAAAGGATTTATCATAAGAGCGTCAGCACCTATCTATTATAATGAGAACCAAATAATAGGAACCATAACATCGGGGATATTGATTGATAATACTCTGCTTTCAAAGATTAAACAGTTGAGCGGCACAGACCTGATGATTGTGGATAACAAAAATCAGACTATATCGGCAACCACTCAAAAAAATAATATTGACGACCTGGTCATAAAATTTCCACTCAGAGATGCAGCAGGAGCCGTTATAGGCAATGTTATGATTCTTCAGGAAGACGAGCTGCCAAAGATCATCGCCAAAACCTTTCTTACACTCTCGTTGCTTCTACTTTCCATTTCTGCGATCTCTATATTTATTCTGTTTATTACCATGAAGAAACTGATGCAGCCGGTTATAAGGTTAAAAGAAGGGGCAGAAAAGATTGGAAAGGGAGAGTTCGGATATAGAATTGATGTAACATCAAAGGACGAGATAGGCGAGCTTGCAGATGGTTTTAATACGATGGCTCAGAACCTCAGAAATCTTCAAAGCATTGAAGAGAAGCTCAATCAGGCAGAAAGGCTTGCAGCTATCGGTAAATTTGCAGCAGGCATCGCACACGAGATAAATAATCCCATAGGTAATGTGATAGGTATCGCAAGGTTGATGCAGAGGGAAACTCAGGATAAGAAACTAAGAGAGGATATCGAATCGATAATAAAGGATGCCGACAGGTGTGCAAGGATAACAAAAGACCTGCTTGCATATTCCCGCCAGTCACCACCTCAAAAAGAAATGGTCTCCTTAAATACTATTGTTGCTGATGCTGTTACAGCTGTTAAACATCATGCTGATTCAAAAAATATCGAGATACAGAAAGAACTTTTTACCGAACTGCCTGACATATGTGTTGACCCGCTTCAGATAAGCCAGGTCATTAATAACATCCTCTTGAATGCTGTGCAGTCTATCGAGTCATCAGGGGAAATAATAATTAGAACGTCTCTGATTGGAGCCCCCTTCCCCACCCCCCTCCCTCAAGGGGAGGGGGCAAGGGGGAGGGTGGTTGAGATATCCGTATCCGATACGGGTTGTGGTATAGCTGATGAGATAAAAGATAAAATCTTTTATCCATTTTTTACTACTAAGGCTGTAAGTGAAGGGACTGGCTTGGGTCTTGCTATAAGTTACGGCATAATCCAGAATCATGGAGGAGAGATCATTGCAGAGAGCAGAAAAGGACATGGAAGCACTTTCAGTGTCAGGCTTCCAATGGGAGAGATCAATGGACAGGCCGGTTAGGATTATTGCTATCGATGACGAAGAGACGATGCTTCGCATACTAAAGCGGTCTCTCGAACCGGAGAACTATATCATAGAAACATTTCTTAATGCAGGGGATGCAATGAAAAGGTTCGACAGCGGAGAGCCTGTCGATATAGTTATAACAGATATGATGCTGCCTGATTTTGACGGCTTTCAAATAATAGAGAAGGCACATTCTATCGATAAAGATATTATGGTGATTGTCATTACTGCCTATTCATCTGTTGAGTCTGCTGTAAGGGCAATAAAAACTGGGGCATATGACTTCATACCAAAACCCTTCGACCCGGAGCATATATTGATAGTAGTCAGAAGGGCAGTTGAAACAAGAAACCTGAAACTCGAAAATATAGGGCTGAAAAAACGACTGAAAACAATTCCATATCCGGATGAAATAATCGGGGCAAGTCAGGCGATGAGACAGGTCTTTGGTATGATCGAAAAAGTCAAGGATACCGAAGGAACTGTCCTTATAATCGGCGAAAGCGGCACAGGAAAAGAACTTATAGCAAGGGCAATCCATTACAAAAGCAAGAGGGCAAAGAATCCTTTTATCCCAATAAACTGCGGTGCCCTTCCGGATGAACTACTCGAATCAGAATTGTTCGGTTATGAAAGGGGCGCGTTCACCGGCGCAATAAACAGGAAAAATGGATTATTTGAGACAGCAGAAGGTGGCACGGTCTTTCTTGATGAGGTTAGCAGTATTAGCCCGATGATGCAGGTGAAACTTCTCAGGTTCTTACAGGAACGCAGCTTTATGAGGCTCGGAGGTAAAGAGACCATAAGTGTTGATGTGAGGATTATAGCCGCAACAAATGAAGACCTGAAAGAGGCTGTCGAAAAAGGCTCGTTCAGGAAAGACCTGTATTATCGCCTGAATGTAATCCCTATCGAGATTCCTCCTCTAAGAGAAAGAAGAGATGACATCCCTCTGCTTATAAGACATTTCATCAAGAGATTTTCCTTGAAACTCGATAAAAAAATTACGGGGATAAGCAAAGATGCAGAAGAATTGCTCATCAGGTATAAATGGGAAGGAAATGTAAGAGAGCTTGAAAATATCATTGAGAGAGCCATCACTATAACAGATGGCAATATTATTGGAGCAAATGATCTTCCAGATGAAATTAAAACCAACATAGAACAGATATCGCAATCTGTATCGTCATATCCTTCAGACCTTACGCTTTTTGATATTGAGAAACTTCACATAGAGAGTGTCCTAAAAACTGCAAATGGGAATAAAAGCAGGGCGGCAAGAACTCTCGGCATAGATTACAGCACACTTTTAAGAAAGATGAAGGCAATGGGCATATCCATATAGCAAAATCCAACAGTTCTGGCATTTCACTATAGCATTTTGCCCTTATAAGTATTGATTTAGATTTCCTGTTATTCACTTCATAAAATTGAATCCATTCTGCTTGATTTATTCGCTTTACAACAAAACCTATTATCCGCTCTCCTTGGCATGATTAGTGCATTTTCAAAGAACATCAATGCTTATATTCCACTTAACTTAAGGAGGTGACGAGAAAGAGGTTTTGTCTTTAAAAAAATGAAATAACGAAATGGAGGTAAAGAATGAGGAGATTTTCAAAATATCTGCTTATAGCAGTAATCGTAGTTGGCCTAAGCACTGTCGTCTATGCTGCGGTCGCAAAATGGGTTTTTGTTCCGAATGCAGCATCGAAAACCCTTTCTTTCGTTGAACCGAATAAAGACATGGTCATAGGCCACTGTGAAACAGGACCAACCGGCTGGCTTGCATGTCTAACACCTGACTTGAAAAAGATTTATGTCGGTGAAAACGGCGGTGATTCGGTAACAGTTGTTGATGCCATAACACACAAGACTTTAAAACATATTAAAACCGGCAAAAATGTAAAACACCCTTTGGTAACACCGGACGGAAAATATGTGCTTATCAACCATACGGGTGAGGTTAAGGCTGTGCTTCTCGACGCAAAAACAGAGAAGGAATTAAAGACTTTTACTGTTGACCATGTAAACAAGGAACAGAAAGGCCCGCTCATGATGCATTCTGCATTCACATGGGACAGCAAATATGCCTTCGTCCAGAACTATGCTGATAAGAAGGCATATGTCCTGAAAATTCCTTCCCTCGAAGTAGTAGCTACAATTGACGGCGACAGCCCGGCACATTACTTTATACCAACACCTGATAACAAGCAGGTTTGGATAGTCTATGAAGGAAACGATGCTGCCAAGATAAAGCCTTCTGTCTCAATCGTTGATCTATCAACATTCACAGAAGTTAAGAAGATCGAAATACCAACAGGTGAAGGAGAGGTTATCGAAGGGCATCATGGTATATTCACACTGGATGGGAAGTATTTCTATTTCTGTAATAGGGGACCGGGACCGAAATTCGGCGGGACAACAGTAGCAGTAATCGATGTTGTTCAACAGAAGATTGTAAGGACTATCAAAGGCGCAAATGGTGTCGGGCATCCTTATCTTACACCTGATGGCAAATATGTTGTTCTTACTCCTTACGGCTCAAATGTTATTACAATTGTTGATGCAAAGACAGGATTGAAACTAAAAGATGTTGCTGTTGGTAATGGAAACCATGTCGGGCATATCGTATTCAGCGGAGACAGCAAAAAAGCCTATGCAACCAATGCATCTGATGGCGCACTGTACGTCATTGACATGCAGACGCGGGAAGTTACAAAAGGAATCCCGACAGGGGACAAGGCAGCTCAGGTTATAAACACTTATACAAACTTGTTCGAGGTCCCAGGCGTATACAAGTCCCACAGTCATTAAGACGTAAAAAAAGGGTGCGGCAATATTGCCGCACCCTTTTAGAATTTTATTTTATAATTTTATAAAAACTATATTTTCAGCACATAATACCTCAGCCAGACATATACTGTCGAGATAACCACTGTCATTATCATCATCGGCATTCCGTAGAGCATAAACTTTCCAAAGGATATTCTCTTACCGAGTTTTTCTGACATTCCGACTACAATGACATTTGCAGATGCGCCGATTGCGGTGCCATTTCCTCCAAGACACGCACCCAATGCCAACGACCACCACAGAGGCATGAGATTAACATGATGAAGAAGCTGGATGCCCGAAAGGTCAGGCCACATCTGTTTTGCCATATCAATTATCAAAGGGTTCATGGTAGCTACATAAGGGATGTTGTCTATAAATGCAGATGCAAAGGCTGAAAACCACATCACGACCATGCTCGTTGCAAATAGATTCCCCTGAGTTATTTCAAGAACCTTAATTGACATCCATTTTATAAGGCCTACTTTTACGACACCTCCGATGATTATGAAAAGCCCCATGAAAAAGAATATAGTCGGCCATTCAACCTCTGCAAGGATATGGTGAGGCTCATGGGTCTTTGAAAGCAGGAGCAAAAGACCTGCCCCGAACAATGCGATTGTTGCAGGCTGAAAATGAAGCGCGCCGTGAAGTACAAAGCCTGTCAATACTATTCCAAGAACTATAATGGATTTTTTAAGCATCACAGGGTCTTTTATCGCCTCATTCTCATCCATGCTCATTATCCTTTGCTTAAGTTCTTCTCTTGTTTTGAGTTTTTTACCCCAGATGAGCTTTATGGCAAACACATAAAAGACCATGGTAATTATTATCACTGGTGTCAGGTGGTATATGAAGTCCATGAAATTAAGTTGGGCCTTCGAGGCAATCATTATGTTCGGTGGGTCACCTATAAGTGTGGCAGTTCCGCCTATATTTGATGCCAGCGCACATGAAATCAAATAGGGCAAAGCGTCTACCTCAAGAGCGTCTGCAATAAGGATGGTAACAGGTATGATTAAAAGCACTGTTGTAACGTTGTCAAGGAACGCGCTTATTACAGCCGTTACAACAGCAAATATGGCTAAAATCCTGAAAGGGTCGCCCTTTCCCCATTTTGCGCTTTTGATTGCAATATACTCGAATATTCCGGTAGGCCTCATTAGATTAATTATCACCATCATGGAAATAAGGAGAAAAATCACATTCCAGTCAACCCCGAATTCCTCGACATGAAACGCCTCACGCTGATCAAGTATCTTGAAAATAAGTATCAACCCTGCGCCAAATACTGCAACTGTTGTTTTGTGTATCCTTTCAGAGACGATTACAGCATAAGCAAGTAAAAATATTGTCGTGGCAGTCCAGAAGGCTGTGTCCATGACAAAAGGCTGTATTGCGGCTGGTACCCCCTGCGTCATTTTTCACCCTCAGGATTTTCACCGAGCATTGCCTTTGCAATTGCGAAAAACACATCACTTTCATAGAGTATTCCAGCCACTCTGCCATCATTGCTGATTACAGGGAGTTTTTTAATATTATTTTTAATCATGTGGTCAACGCATTCCATCAGAGGCGCATCCTCAGGCACGCTTATTACTTTTTTAGTCATCATCTCAGAGACCCTTTTATTTCCAGCCTTCTTTGCCATCCCCTCGACCATTCCGTCCCATGCGAAGTCCCCAAGATTCATAAGCGACATGTAGGCCGGGAAAACTGCCTTGAGGATATCGCCAATCGAGAGAAAACCGACCATCTTACCATTTTCATCCAGAACAGGAAGCCCTTTAACACCGATTTTCTCCTCGTCTCTTTTTGCAGTTCTCAGGATATTGGCTGCTTCTTTCAGCGTGTTGTCGGGTTTTAAATATTCATGTAACGGGATCATTAAGTCCTTTGCTTTCATTCTGCCTCCTGACTAAATGATTTCGTTAATATTATCACTAATAGCAGAGAAAATAAAAAGCCCCTTATCCCGAACCTGATTCGGGACAGGGGCTCTTTAAATTTATTTTATTATTTCAGCTTTTAATCTTATGCTTTAACCACGAGCACAGGGCATGATGCATAACCAATGACCTTTTCAGTTACGCTTCCCATGAGGAGTCTCCTGATCCCTGTCCGGCCGTGACTTCCCATAAAAATTACATCAGCTTTTTCTTCCTTTGCAAGGTCTGTTATCACCTTGTAAGCATCGCCTTCGCCCACAAAAGTAGATGTGTTGATATTAGATGCCTCTGCCTTTTTCTTCACATTAGCAACAAAGTCTTTTGCCTTCCTGGTTAAATCTTCTACTGCCTTTGGGGCCTCTGCATAGAACTCAGCCGGGACGTCTACAACAGATACTGTCTTCAGTTGCCCACCGTAGGATTTCGCAAAGTCTATAGCCCTGTCTGTTGCAGCATCGCTGTATTTTGAACCGTCTGTAGCAAGAAGGATAGTTTTCCAGCCTATGACTGTATTTTCCGGCACTACAAGGATGTCTCTCTGGCTGTGCCCTATGACACGGGCTGTGACGCTGCCAACAAAAGCCCTCTCAAGACGCCGCAAACCCCTTCTTCCCATCACTATCACATCGCAGTTTTCTGCGTCTGCAAGGTCGACGATCTTTCCGTATATCTCGCCTTCTTCGCAGACAGTCTTTATTAAAGCCCTTTCAGAGTTTGCCATTTTTTTAGCTTCTGAAAGAGCATCTTCACAGGGTTTCCTTATAGATTTCATGATATCTCTTGTGCCTATCAGTTCAAGTTCTCCTTCATACGGAGGTATAACCGAAACAACTGTTATCCAGCATTCCTCATCGTTTGCCAGCTTAAATGCCTGCATAAGGGCATTCTTGCTCGATTCAGAGCCATCAAAGGCGACCAGTATTTTTTTATACTTCCCCATATCTATGCCTTAACATGCCCAAGGGCTTCTTCTGCGGCCTTCTGTTCTGCACGGCGTCCCTGCCACATGGCACGAAGAACGATGAAAGCGCCCAGAAGCAGGGCCAATGCCATTATAGCAAAACTTGTATTCTTCAGCAGTTTAACAGTGCCTTCATTCAGTGTCTGTATCAGCCCCAGTTGTGACAGGTACACAGGGACCATTAGACCACGGCTAAACAGGACGATAACCATAATAACACCCATTACCACCTTTATCATGAAAGGCTTTACGTAGGTTGTTCCAATAGCTCCGAGTTGAATCCCAAAGAGAGAGCCTGCAAGAATAATCATAGCAAGTCTGATATCAACCAGTCCATGCATGGCATATTTGAATGAACCGCCGAGTCCCATTACAAATGCAATAACCAGTTCACTTGCGGATGCCATCAGGCTTGGTGCACCCAGCACATAGATCATCGAAGGAACTCCAATAAATCCACCCACTGCAATAGTAGCAGCAAGCATTCCTGTTGCAAATCCAAGGGGTATCGTGAAGAGCACTGAAATACGTGCATTAAGGCTTTTGAAATAGACCATTGTGCCGGGAATATTAATTGACTGTACCCAGCGCGCCAGCTTTGTAATTTTTTCTTCTTCGTGCGTGTTCCCGGATTTATATGTCTTCCATGCATCACGCAGTACAAAACTGCCAACGACCGCCAGTATCACAACAAAGGCCACGCTGACATACAGGTTGGAACCCGCATCTCCAAATGCCTTCTTTATGTTTTCCTGTATGTGTGCTCCGTATAAAACCCCGGATTCTGCAGAGATACCAAGGACTATGCCCAGTTTGACATCCACCTGACCGTATTTTGCGCGTTTGATGGCGCCTATAAGCGCCTTGGGAAATTTATGGCACATGTTGCTGGCAACCGCCACGAGACCCGGCACACCGAGACTCATCATCGCTGGCGTAAGCACAAATGCTCCTCCAGAGCCGATGAATCCGCTTACAAGACCCCCAACAAATCCTACAATGAACAGGTAAGTAATATTCATTATATCGAGATTAATAAAATTAGATGCTGCCTGAGCTATATCGTGCATCTTATCTTACCTCCTTTTTCTTTTTCGCGGCCTCGATACCCATGACAGTCCAGAAATGACCTGTAAACAAGCCGTGGATAAACGAGAAGAGGAATGCTGTTGCTATCGGCAATATAGCGTACAGTCCACCTCTTCCAAAATAATCATTAAGAACGTCCTGCTTCGAAAGCAGGGTCGCATACAGCGCTATTGAAATAATCCCCATGAATACCATTTTCCCATAGGGTTTTTTCTTAACATTTTTATTATGTTCAGACATCTTTCCTCCGTGATTTAGTTTCTGATTTTATTTGCTTCTCGCATTATGAACTACAGGCCTTGGGGTATATCCCCTGTCAGATCTCTTTGAGATCCTTTCATTCCGGGAATCGGGTTCACGCATAATCTCCCGCGCTGTATCAAACTCTCCTGCCTCTGCAAATGCCGCTGCTGTAAAAATATTCTCTAATTTTTTTCTGAGTCTTTTCATTTCATTGCCTCCTTTTTTACCTATCCTTATGCCCGGGCCTCTGCAGGCCTTGTAATAGTAACGATAGGTTTTGTTATGTTTTTAAGTAATTTTTTAAGGTCTATGCCCTTTTTGTTTGCTGAAAGGTTAGGGCTTAACAGAATCATGTCAATATTTGGCCTGTTTTTGAGAAAATCTTTTATTGCAGCTGTTAAGTCTCCAATCGCTGTCTGATAAATGAGATCTACAGATATCTCCCTGCATCTATCAGACAATTCTTTGACCTTTCTATCCTCAACCTCTTTTATTTCTTTCTCCTGTTCATGCAAGAGTTCTTTCACTGTCTCAAGCTCTCCTGCCTCTGCAAATGCAACGGCTGCCATTACATCCTCATAGGTATCCATTGCTCGCCTGTTATAAACCATCAATACTGCTATCCCCGCGTTAAGCGCCTTTGCAAGCTCAAGAACATAGGAGAACCCCTCATCACAATCTTCACCTCCTTTTGTCACGAATAAAAGTTTCTCTTTCATTTTTCTTTACCTCCTCCTGAAGCTTTATAATAATTAATCCAAAAGGCGTGCCATCTTGTAACTTATTGAAATTAAAAGGTAAAATTAAATTTTATGGTTAAATTGTTGTTTCATATTGGAACAAGCATGAACAGTAAGAAACATGAAGCTCAAGGTAAAACTGAGGCCTTCACTTAGAAGTGATAATATATGTATATAATGATTTACTCCCCGGAAACCAATAACACGCTCCACAAACCCTTATCCCAGAAAGACCTGAGGGACCTTGCATCAAGGTGGCTTGACCCTTCGAGGGTTCCACAGAAATTCAGGATAATTACGGATACCTCGGATTTCTTTAGAGTGGAGTATGACGATGTTGTAATCCTTAATGACCATCCTTACCTTATCCGGCATAATGAAAAGGAAGGCCGCTTTGGAATTGATGAAGAACCGAAGTTCTGGGTTAAGGGTGCAATCGATCTTATTGATGGTTCAAGAAAAATCTTAAAGCTCGTTTTTCATGAACGGTTTAAGGCAAGAGTAGGACACCTTGTCTTTGACTGTGTTCGCAGCCCTGTAAAAGAGGCGAGGGTTATAAATCTGGTTCGTGGACACCATAGTTTTATGCAGGGGTTTTCCGTAAAAGATTCAGCAGGCAATGTTGTTAGGATATTAGACTATATCTATGGTAAAACAATGGCGGACTATGCGGCTTGTGCAGGGGAAAACCATGAAGAATATTTCTACATGCACTTTCATGGTATTTTTAAGGGATTTATTGAAGCGGTAAAGGCCATAAAATTCCTCCATGAAAATAACGAAATCCATGGGGACATCCGTCGTGACCATCTGTTAAGGGATAAATTAACTAACAAATTCAGGTGGATTGATTTTGATTTTATATATAGTCATCATGAAAATAAATTCGGTTATGACATTTTTGGACTGGGCAATATACTGATTTATATCACGGGTGGAGGCGATATAACGGTCCAACAGCTCAGGGCAATGAAACCAGATATATTCTCAAGGATCTCTGATGAAGATCTGAACATAATATTTAATAACAGGGTTGTGAACCTCAAGAAGGTTTTCCCGTATATACCTGAATCTCTTAACAAAATACTGCAACATTTTTCGATGAAGGCAGAGGTATTTTATGATAATACAGGGCAATTTCTCGATGATATAATGGACGCAGAAGATTCTATGCATAAAACTTAGACTGTACTATACTTTTATGTAAAGACTTGCGTTTGGCAAGAATTATCAAAACATGGGAAAGGCAAAAGACAGAAATATCCTCATCGCTGTGGATGAGTCAGAGAACTCTAAAAGGGCACTTCTTTATGTTGCAGATTTTCTCGGCGGCTTCCCTGGTTTTAAGGCAATAATCCTGAGTGTTATACCCGTGCCTGAGGAGGGTTTTTTCGAATCAGGTGAGGTAAAGCAGAAGTGGGTTGAATCAAATAAAGAAAAGGTATCCGATATGCTGGAAAGATACAGACAGATACTCATCCAGTCGGGCTTTCCAGAAAAGAAGGTGCGTACAGAACTTGTTGTAACAGAGGATACATCCGTTGCATCCATAATCCTTGAGAAACAGAAAGAATTGGATTCCTGCACAGTAGTTGTTGGCAGAAGAGGCATATCTAAATCAGAAGAGTTTCTGTTCGGAAGTGTATCCAATAAGATTGTCCACATGGCTGAGAAATGCTCGGTATGGGTTGTTGAGTGATGCCGATGGGCCTATTTTTTTAAAATCCTCCAGAGGCTGGTTCTCGAAATTCCCAGAATCTCTGCTGCCTTTGATTTGTTGTTGCCAACGAATTCGAGCACCTTCTCTGCATACTCTTTATTTAAATCATCTATTGTTTTGATTCTATTTTGGTCTATCGTTTCAATCTGGAACAACATTATGCTCTGCGGGAGACTCTCAGGTCTGATATATGATGTTTTCTCTAAGATTACCGCCCTCTCGATTATATTTTCTAATTCTCTCACATTGCCAGGAAACCCGTATGACATAAGCACATCCATTGCTTCCTTGCTGAAACCGCCAATCTTCTTATTTTCTTTTTTAGAGTATTTTTCTAAAAAATGTTTGCTGAGGGGGACTATATCTTCTCGTCTTTCCCTGAGAGGCGGGATGTAAATATCCATAACATTCAGCCTGTAATATAAATCCTCTCTGAATTTTCCGGTTGATACAAGAGTGTTGATGTTTTGATTTGTGGCAGCTATGAATCTGACGTCAACTTTGATAGTCCTTGTGCCACCAACCCTCAGGAATTCTTTATCCTCTATTACCTTTAATAACTTGGCCTGTAGAGTCGGCGACATCTCTGCTATCTCGTCAAGGAATAAGGTGCCGTTATTGGTAATTTCGATAAGTCCCTGCTTTGAGGTAACAGCGCCTGTAAAGGCTCCTTTTTCATGGCCGAAGAGTTCGCTTGCCAGAAGCTCCTCTGTAAAGATAGCGCAGTTTACAGCTAAAAATGACCTGTCTTTTCTCAATCCTGTATAATGGATAAGCTTTGCCACAAGCCCTTTGCCAACACCGCTTTCTCCTGTAATCAATACATTGCAGTCAGAATTGGTTATGCTGTTGATTATATCGATCACCCTTTTCATCGTTCTGCTCTTTGCTATGAACGGCGTGTCTTTATCGATGGCAAGGGAGACTTTAAGAGCTATGTTCTCTTTCTCTAACCTTTTTTTTTCCTGAATCTTTTTAATTTTCAGGTTCAGTTCATCGAGATTAAAGGGTTTGGTTATATAGTCGGCAGCCCCTTTTTTCATGGCATCTACTGCGGATTCTATAGTGCCAAAACCTGTGATAATTATTACTTCGGTATTTGGATATTTGTCTTTAACATCAGCGAGCAGTGTTAATCCATCTATGCCCGGCATTTTTATATCTGCTATAAGGATATCAAACTCTTCCTTTTCGATCTTCTTCAATGCATCGGTTCCATTTTTTACACCTGTGATTGTATAACCTTCTTTCTCCAGCGCATACAGGAGGTGTTTTAAAGTTATTTCTTCATCTTCAGCTACCAAGATTTTAAGATTCATTATCTCCTCGGCTTACCCCGTTGAAAGACATGAGAAAGTTCTAACGGGGTAAAGTTATTGTAAAAGTAGTGCCTTTATATGGTTCGCTCTCTACTTCAATTTTCCCCTTATGTTTTTCTATTATACTGTAAACAATTGCCAATCCCAAACCAGTGCCTTTCTCCTTTGTGGTGAAGAACGGGTCGAAAATCCTTGTAATATCTTCTGGTAAAATGCCTTTGCCGGTGTCTGAAACTTTAATCTGCACCGAGTCGTTCATAGTATTTATCTCTGTGTCCAGCAAGCCTTTGCCTTCCATTGCATCGACAGCATTACTGAAGAGGTTAATAAAGACCTGCTCAAGGAGATGTCTGTCAGCAGACACCTCAATTTCTTTGATGGTTTTAAGATTGTATTTAACGTCTGCTAACTCTCCTGAGGCGGTCATCTGGTTAAGCACGTCACTTATCACACCGGGTATATTAACCTTTTTGAGTTCAGGCGGTTTTTCTCTGGCAAACTCAAGGAGATCGCTTACTATCCTTTTCACTCTGAGC
>JAKALU010000185.1 GCA_021824065.1 Nitrospirota bacterium | reverse complement strand
GGTTGAAAAAGAAACCGATGCCAACCGAAAAAAAGAGAAAATGGCCGAAGCCGGGAAAATGGTAGAGCAAGCGCTAAAAGAGAAAAAAGAGAAAGAGGCTGAAAACATTCTGATGGCTTTTAAAAGGGCAACTTTTGAATACAAGCAGAACAAACTGACAGGAGACGCCATGTTTTTTAACACTGCTTTCTTAATCAACAGTGGTCGTGAAAAGGAGATCGATAACATCATGACAGATCTGGGGGAGCAATACAAAGACCGAATCGATTTTAGTTATACAAGCCCTTTGCCGATTTTCAATTTTATCGATTTGAAAATCTTTCCGGAGAAATGGGAGACATAGCGTGAAGATTAATAGCATCATAGACTCAAAATAGTAACAAATAAAGGATAGCGAAAGATATGGACAATGCTGGTATTTATCTGTATTGCATTATCAGGCATACAGGCTCGATTGAATTTGGCCCTATTGGAATAGGGGGCCGGGACGATCGGGTGTATACGATCAACTACAAAGATTTATGCGTGGTCGTCAGCCAGTCGGCTGCAATGAGATATGAGGCAAGACGGGTTAATTTAACAGCCCACTCATTGGTGCTGGAAGAGGTAATGAAGCAATTCTCTATTCTTCCCATCCGCTTTTCTACAATCTCAGAATCTTCTGATGAATCAAAGATTTTAACAATTCTTGAAAGGGAATATGATAAGTTTTCGGATTTGTTGCAAAAGATGGAAGGTAAAAAAGAGCTGGGATTAAAAGTGGTAGCACTCGAAGAGCCTATTTATAAACACATTTTGGATAAATACGATGATATCCGTACCTTGAAAGAAAAGTTGGCCGGTCTGGATCCTGGCAAGGCGCACTACCAGTTGATGAAAATCGGGGAGATGGTTGAAAAGGCGCTTATCAAGGAAAATTTAAATTTCAGCGACAACATAATAAACGCACTAACTCCTCTTGCAGAGGAAGTGAAAGTGAATGACAAATATGGTGAGCGGATGATCCTAAATGCCGCTTTTCTAATCAAAAATGAAAAAGAAACCGAATTTGATAAGGCCATCAATGCTTTGGATGAACAATACGGGAATTTGCTCTCATTCAAATATGTAGGCACATTGCCTCCCTATAATTTTGTGAACCTTGTGATAAATCTGGAAGGAGGTTGATATGATCTTTAAAGGACTCATCTTCATTGCGAAAAAAATTGATGAATTGATGCAAAGAGAGATATCGGATGAGGGCCGGATTAAAGAACGTCTCATGGCATTGCAATTAAAGTTCGAGATGGATGAAATCAGTGCGGAGGAATATGATAAAGAAGAAGAAGAGCTACTGGGATTGATTGAAAATATTAGGATCAATAAAGAAAATAGTCAACAACAATAAAAACACATCAAACTGATTTATTCAAATAATTATAAAGGGAGGACAAAAAGATGAGCAAAATAATTGAGGTTAAAACTGCCGTTGTTAATTTTTTGCAGGAGAATATTCATTGCCATGATATAACGGTCATCAAGCTCGAAAAAGTGAATGATATCTGGGAGGCGATAGTTGAAGTGTACGAAGATGATTCATTTCTAAAATCAATGAATCTCCCGCCCAAAAATGCCAGGCTCTTTTATTCAGTTAAGGTTGATGAGCAGAATGAGATCCTTGCTTTTGAACGAATGACGGAATATTCTCAATAGTACATGGTTTATGAAAGAGAATAAATCAAAAAAAATCAATGATGGATGGATTATATCTGTACTGTATAAGGGACAAATCCGTAGGTGATGATATATTTTCAATAAAAGGTATCGATGGGAACGGAGATGTATTTACTCTTTCTTACGGTGAGTTTGAAACAGTTGTAAGTAGTGTCTCATTGCAAGAGTTTGAATCAGAGGCAATTCAAATAAAAGCACAGGAGGATCTTAATTGGATTAAAGAGAAAGCAGTTATTCATGAGAGGGTCATAGAACAGGCCATGATGAAAGAAGGTAAGAATATGGGACTGATTCCAATGGGTTTTGGCACCATATTTAAAGAAGAAGCAAGCCTTAGGGAGTCTCTGAATAAAAACCATGATAAAATAAAACATCTATTGGACATTATTCGCGGGAAGCAGGAATGGGGAGTAAAGGTATATCTGAATGACAAGAAGTTTTTTGAAAAAAACATAAAAGAGAAAAGTGAGTTAATAAAAGAGAAGGAAAGGGAGATGGCTTCGTTACCCGAAGGAATGGCTTTTTTTATGGAAGAAGAGCTGAAAGAGATAATTGATAAGGAAAAGGATAAAGAATTAAACAATATTACAGGTTTTCTTTTTGAGATTTTAAAAAAACATGCTGTAGATTCTGTGAGAAACAAGTTGCTGGAGAAGGAGTTGACAGGAATACGTAAGCCCATGGTTTTAAATGCTGCCTATTTGATTTCAGATGGAAAGGTAGAAGAGTTTATAAATGAGGCAGAGCGATTAAAACAAAAAGTTCAGACAGAGGGGTTTTGCCTTGAGTATAGCGGTCCCTGGCCCGCATATAATTTTACTAAATTTCAGTAAATATGGTTAATGGAAATAGTAATGATAATGTAGCGCTGGTAGATGTCCTGGATAAGGTTATTGAAAAGGGTGTGGTAATTAATGGGGATATTGTTATCAGGGTTGCCAATATAGACCTGGTCTATTTGGGATTAAGGCTTATTCTTACCTCTGTTTCAAAACTTGAGGAAGTCTCAGGCAAAAGTATTATTGGTAAAGAAAAAGAGGCAACACCTGAAGATATGGCCTATTTGCAGAAATTGCAGAGAGAAATAAGAAAAGCCGAAGAAAACATACCAAAAATCATCGATGCCAGCGATCCTAAAAAAACAGAGCAAGGGTTAGCCCAGTTAGTTTTAACCCTGCTTGAACTTATACGAAAGCTTATGGAAAAAGAAGCTTACAGGAGGGTAAAGAAAGGGACTCTTTCTTCGATAGAAATCCAGAAGTTGGGATTAAGCCTTAAAGCAGTACAGAAGAAGATTCAGGAGGTTCAGGCAATTTTTGGTATTGACGATGAAGACCTAAATATTGATTTGGGTCCTTTGGGGAATTTGATGTAATAAATTAATACAGAAGGGAGAATAACATGTCAGAACAAATGATGCATTCAACTCAGTCCTCGAGCCTTGCGGATATCCTGGAGAAGGTATTGGATAAAGGGATTGTCATAGCCGGAGATATCCAAATAAAGATTGCTGATGTCGAACTTTTAACTATAAAAATAAGGCTATTGGTTTGCTCAGTTGATAAGGCGATGGAAATGGGGATAAACTGGTGGCAGACAGATTCCTTCCTGTGTTCAAAAGAACAAGAGGCGGAGAAAGAGCAGAAGATCATAGACCTTGAAAAGGAAATTGCCGTACTAAAAGCATAGGTGTAAGATGGAAATAAAGGAGTTGGCAATAATTGCGAAAAGGGAATTGGAAGAACTCACAGGGTTCACTTCTCCCAATGTAATAGGAATAGGCCGAAGAGAGGACATTTGGTGCATTACCATAGAAATTTTAGAAAAACCTTCTGAAGCAGCTAATCTCGAGATACTTGGAGTTTATGAGGTAAAACTCGATACTTCCGGAGGTTTCCTTGGCTTTGAAAGAACAAAGATTCGAAAACGGG
>JAKALU010000046.1 GCA_021824065.1 Nitrospirota bacterium | reverse complement strand
TGACTTCACATTTTTTTCCATCTCGGTGTTTTTTATCCCTCTCAGCCTTTTATCATCATCCAGGACGTATACAGTGCCGCAGAAACCTCCAAGCCTTTCTTTCTGGGCAAAAGAAACACCGTTCTGCACGAGGACTAAATCAGCAGCCATGTCCCTCGCCAATTTTACTCCTCTTTCTCCATCGTCTGTGTCAGGTGCGCTTTTTACTATCACAAGCATATTAACCTCCTTTTATTTTTGACTTTATATGCAGGATATAGTATTTGAGCGGATTTTTTGCCCGCAATTCATACAGTGCATATCCAGATATAGAGCGGGCAAAACCTCGGAGGTCGCTTAGGCGACCGAGAATGAGCGAGAATACTGTATCCTGCATATATAGCCCCCACTAAAATATCATTGTTGTTTTTGCTTCTTTCACAATCTCTGCAATCTCAGAGCCATTGACAACCTTCACGCCTTCGACAAGTTCTTCTGTATCTATATGCTGCGCTTTTATCGAGAGTTTATCTGCAAAGACTCCCACTCCCATGTCAATGCAGTCTTTTAATACACCTTCGAGATTTGTGAACCCTGTTCCTGTATCATCCTGTCCTTTTTTTGCAAGAAGAACTCCGCTGTCAACTAAAATTAAATCTACTCCCAGTTCATCTGCAGCACCGCCCATAGCATGCCTGACAGCTTCTGCAGCATTGATGTCACCATAAGGCGACCTTCTAAGAATCATTGCTATTGCTCCCATTATTTCCTCCTATTTGAAAATCCTAAATTCTAATATCTAAATCCTGAACAAATTCAAAATCCATTATTTAGGATTTAGTGCTTTGTATTTAGAATTTGCCTCCTTGTCATGCTCCTAAATTCAGCCATACATCAGTCTCTCCCATTGTCTTAAAAAGCCCCTTCAAAGAGCCAACCTCTGCCCCATCCAGATAATCGCCCTTCGCTGCACGGCGAAAGTTCAAACAACCGCCTCAGAGATATACCTTTAAGCCCTTCTGGATTAACTCAGAGAACTTCTCTTCTGCATTTGTTATACCCTTTGCCTTCTGCCCCTTGAGAAAACAGTAAACACCATCTCCTGACGCTATGAGATTGACTGCATGCCCTTTGCCCAATGCAGACTCTGCAATCTTAACAGCGGTAAGTGTGTTCTCATATGAATAAGGGGATGTGGATAGAAATAATGTAAAGGTTTTTGCCATATTACCTCCTCCTTTCTCCTGGATATTTGCCTTTTTTTGTTACAGGACAGCATGCAGGAGCAGGCAACTCCCCCATGTAGTCTTTTTTTAAAATCTTTATGATATCGGGTATTATGGGGTCCCTCAGAAAATAGCACCTGAGCCTTCCGTCCATGTAATAGTCAATAACACCGTATCTCCTGAGAAGGGCTAAGTGTTGTGATACATTCGGCTGGCTGATATCAAGAAATTCCTCAAAGTCACTAACACATTTTACGCCTGTTATGAGTTCTTCGAGGATATTAATCCTTATTGGATGGGCTATTATCCTGAGCAGTTCAACTTTTTTACCCAATGACCTCATAAGTCCTCCTTCTATGACCTCTTTTATATTCAAATATAATAATGTTTGCATGTATTGTCAAGTGAAAAATTAGTTTGTGCCAAAAAATTAGTTTGGAAACTACATTTAACTGTTAGTCTAAATTTAAGCCGAATATGATTTAGCTCATTCCCTTCACAGCCTTTTTCTGAAAAGATATTAATATATATGAAGAAATATCTGTTAAAAGAGTACGGCTCATGGGGCGTGATGGCGCTCTCTTTTATGGCCGGTATTCTGATAAGCGGGAATTTCAATCTCAAGGTCATCATAGCCTTCTTTGCCATTTCTCTTTACATCAACTCGAAACAGGCATTCACACACTGGATGCGAAGCACTGCTTCTGATTCATTAATATCCTTGACAATTTTTCTTGTTCAGGTCTTATCTGCAACATTGATGCTTTTGCCTCTGTTAAAAGGTAACATCATAAAATTGCTGCCTTATGCATCTGTGCCCCTTGCATATATTATTCTTCTCAGATTAATGGGTGAACATGCTCTCCTTACAGAGATATCGGGTTTTATCCTTCTCAGCATGTCGGCCTTAATTGCAAGATTTGCAGCCTCGGGAGAGATTGACCCCGGACTCTTCATCGTTGTGGCAGTTTTTTTTACTGCCGGTGTCTTTAAGGTCAGGGTTCAGTTTAAGAAAAAAATATTTGAAAGGGTTTTAATGATTAGTTACTTAGGGTTTGCCCTTTCTATTTATCACTTTATAAAGGCGCCTATTGCACTGCTTCTTCCATTGATGGATAATCTGTTATTTTCGCTCACATTATATAAGGTGAAATTAGCCACCACAGGCTGGATAGAGGTTATTAAAGGCGTTTTATTCCTTTTTCTGTTGACATTATACTATCGGCATTGAATTTCAGAAAAGACGTTGTTGTTACTTAAAACTCCCCCCATGCCCTGCCCATACACCAATGAATACCGCTGCGAGGCTGAGGCCGAGGACTACCCAGTGAAATGCGTTAAGCCTCACGAATATCTTTGCTGCATCAAGTTTTTCAGGCTGGCTGAACAGAACCTTGAATACCCTTTTCTCGAATGTAAGGACAAGGATATAGACCAGCCAGACTATGAGCATGACAGTGACACCTATTGTGTTCATTGTAAACAGAGCATTATACTGTCCCGTCATATAGAGCAGAATGCCCCCTGTGATTCCTGCTGTCCATGCATAAAACCTTGCCTGTTTTGCAAATTTGTTCTCCACCCGCTGAAACATCATGACCTTTTCAAAAGAATCCTCCATCTTTAAAAGCATGGGAAAGATTATTATTGTTACAAAGGCAACGCCCCCGATCCATAAGACTATTGTTGTAACATGTATTGCAGTAAGCAAAGGTACTAGCATCGTGCCCTCCCTTTTATTGCATGGCTTTTTCAGCGCTCTCAGATTAATTATAGCACTATAATTTCCCTCTTCCAAAATCAATTCAGATGTGATAGGATAAAAACACTTTTCCCTTTTTAACTAAAAACCCTGAAAGGATGCGCCTTGCATGACCAGACTTACCTACAAAAAGGCAGGGGTTGATATTGCTGAGGGAGACAGATTCGTAAACCTCATCTCCCCTCTGGTAAAAAAAACTTTCAGGCCTGAGGTTTTAACAGACATAGGTTCATTCAATGCCCTCTTTAAGCTCGATATAAAGAAATACAAAAAACCTGTGCTTGTCAGCGGGACAGACGGTGTTGGCACAAAGTTAAAGATAGCATTCATGATGGACAGACATGACACAGTCGGGATTGACCTCGTTGCAATGTGCGTGAATGACATCCTGACGAGCGGCTCAGAACCTTTATTTTTCCTTGATTATTTTGCAACAGGCAGGCTGAAACCTGAAAAGGCAGCAGAGGTTATAAAAGGTATTGCCGGGGGCTGCAAGCAGGCAGGCTGTTCTTTAATAGGCGGAGAGACAGCAGAGATGCCAGGATTCTACCCGGAAGGCGAATATGACCTTTCCGGCTTTGCTGTAGGGGTCGTTGAAAAAGATAAGATAATAAACGGTTCTTCTATCAAAAAGGGTGATGCCATCATAGGGCTTGCATCCAGCGGGCTTCACAGCAATGGATATTCGCTTGCGAGAAAACTGTTCTTTGATATTAAAAAAATGACCGTATCCGATTATATTGAAGAACTCGGGACGTCTCTGGGGGAGGAACTCCTTAAGCCAACGAAGATTTATGTGAAGGCATTCAATGCGCTAAGAGATAAAATCAGGATAAAGGGCATGGCCCATATTACAGGCGGCGGGATCACCGGAAACCTGCCGAGGATATTCCCTGAAGGGATATCATCTGTGATAAAAGAGGGCTCATGGCCTGTTCCCCCGGTATTTCATGTGATAAAGAAGATGGGCAATGTGTCAGATGATGATATGAAGAAGACTTTTAATATGGGAATAGGTTATATTATTGTCACCCCGGAGGCTGAATCAAGAAATGCAATCTCTATTTTAAAAAAGGCAGGATTTGATTCATTTCCGATTGGGAATATCGAGAAAGGAGGTCAGGGGATAAGATATGCATAAAATAAAATTTTTATTTAAAAAGTCATTCACTCCGATAACGATAATGTTAATACCACACAGCAACAGAAAGCCAATCAATCTTAAGGTCCCGTCTGTTGGGATATTTATATCAATACTTTTGTGGCTCATAGGGACTGCATATGTATTTTCAATAGCTGTTGATACGTTTGAGTATAACAGGATGAAAGAAACACTGGGATATTATTCAAGCCAATTTATAGAGATGAAGGCGACTATGTCAGCGCTTAAAAAAGCAGAGACCGAATTCAGAAGGCTCTTTTCGCTAAACTCCAAGGAAAAGATTCTTGAGAGTGTAGATACATCAGACAGCGGTGCAATTGATATGGCGGCTCTGAAGCAGCAGATAAAGAAAACTATGGAGACCGTTGGAGACATAAAGGATTATTTGAGCCAGCAGCGCGACCTCTATATGGCAACTCCGAAGGGCTGGCCTGTTACAGGAAATGTAACCTCTTCTTATGGGAGAAGAGAACACCCAAGGACAGGCGAGGAAGATTTTCATGCAGGGATAGACATAAGTGCTAACCCGGGCAATCCTGTGACAGCCACTGCAGACGGCATCGTGAGCTTTGCTGGCTGGAATGGTGGAAGCGGCAATCTTGTGGTTGTTGAACATGGCTTTGGATATTCGACATTCTATGCCCATAACAAGATGATAGCAGTTAAGGTCGGACAGCGCGTGAAAAGAGGGGATGTCATATCTTATGTCGGGTCAACAGGAAATTCAACAGGCCCCCATCTCCATTATGAGGTATGGGAAAATGGGAGCCCTGTTAATCCAAAATCTTTTATAGAGGGGAGGGGGTAGGATATGTTTTCAAAGAATACTGAGAAGCTCGAATCATTTGTTGGGGTAAACAGTCATTTCAAAGGCGATATAAAGACAAAAGGGACTCTGAGGATTGACGGTACAGTCGAAGGTAATATTGAGACTGACTGGCTTATACTCGGAGAAACAGCGCATCTTAAAGGTGATGCTACAGCAAGAGGTATTATTATCGGCGGCAGGGTTGACGGCAACATCAAGGCCAAGGAAATTATAGAGATGAAGTCAAAAGGACAGGTCATTGGTGAGATAACAACAAGCAAACTTTCTATTGCAGAAGGTGCATTATTTGAAGGCCGCTCTTCAATGCACAGAGAAGAATCAAATGTAATTGAACTGCAGATGGAAGAGAGGAAAAAAGTAACAGGGTAAGTGTTTTCTTACCCTTAACCTTAATCTGTCTATCCTGAGCTTGATTGACTTTACGGATATGGTGGCGGAGGATAATGCGGCCCATACCACCACGGGTCATACCACCAGTAAGGATATCTGTACCAGTAAGGCGGATAAGGATAAGGTGGCGGAGGATAGAAATAACCCCTCACCTCTCTCCAGAGATAGATTTCTTTTATCTCAAACAATGGATATTTATACTCAATCTCCCCTATAGACTTTTTCCTGCTGCCAATTAGCTCCCCTGCAATTGTTATCTCCCGTCCCTTTTTATAGATTAACGGGTCAAGGTATCCTCTGTAGATTGCCATAAACCGTCCGGCTGATCTATCCGGGTCTATGATATTTCCAAATGCATCAACCTCGGAGTGAACTGCCTCGATTATCGACCCTTCCTCTGTATTTTTTGTCGATACAATTATCCCGCCGAGGATAAATATTGAGCCCTTGTACTTGTCGACATTTTCTTTTATGCTGCTGAACGGCACATCTGTCCGGGCCTTTTCTCTCATCGGGCTTGAGATTACATAAGTGCATGAAGAAATAAGAAAGAGGATGGCAATTTCAAACAGGATCTTCTTCATATACACCTCCTGATTATCTTTTATCATTTTTTGGATAGATATGCAAGGGGAAATTTTGCGTTGGTTACGGGGTCAGGTCTTGTTTCTTGCATTCCGTTCCCCGATTAATCACATGATATATAAAATTATCCTGTGGTCCTCTTTCTATCCTTGGCATTGACCAATTATTCTCCTATTAAATCAGCCTGTCCCCTTTTCTACCCTCCAGATGATGCGAGCTTCATTTTTTATCCGGAATAAGCTCCATGGTCATTTTGGCCACATAAAACGCTTCAGCCGCAAAATCTTTATAGTGTTGTTCTGAGGTATGAAGTTGCAGTAAATACAGAATATCTTTTTTCCCCACAAAATAGGTTCTTGTCTCATCCTTAACTTTAAATCCTGTAAAACGCGCCCAGTATACCTTATCCTGAGGAATTTCGTATGTAATCAGGATGTCTTTTAATGTCGTATTTGAAAGCTTATATTCCTGAGATTTCAGGATCTTGAATTTATTACCTTTTAATAAATATTCCATAACTTTTTCGACTGCTTTCGCATCCGACCAATCCGAGGGTACCCGGGCTGCCGAGATGTACAAGCCGGCAAGGATATCGCTATTTTGATCATTAGGGGTTTTATACCGGTGAAAAGCCCCGATCTCTACCGGGACGCCGTTATCCGGAATTGCGGTCGGCTCTTTTACCTTAAGCATCATCCAATCCTTTGGAAAGACCATTTCGAATCTGAAAGCCGGATTCTTTCTGTCATAATAGCCGTATTTATGATATCTCTTAGATACATCCTCCTGTTTAAGATCCGGAAAATCGAAGGGAATCACTTTACTTTTCCCCGATCCCGCTGCATAGACTATGGAACAAACAAATAAAAAACCGATGAATGCCAGGTATTTTTGCATATTTTTGCCCTCCTTTATTTATCTGCCCAATATAACCCGTTTCCGACATTATTTCAATTCCGCCCCAAAAAATTCACTCAATAATAATGGCGCCATGGGACCAGACTTTCTACCTAACCAGCTGGTTCAGCTGAAACATTGGAAGTAAAACTGCAAATACAATAAAACCAACAATGAGGCCCATTAACAGAATCATCGTAGGTTCAAGCAAAGATAAAGCCTTCTGCACCCTCCTCGAAAACTCCTCTTCATAAGAATCCGCTGCCTTGTTTAAGACTTCTACCAGCCTTCCGCCTTTTTCCCCTGTTGAAATCAACTGCAGCAGGACAGGAGGGAATCCTTCAAGTGAAGCAGAAAGCCTTGCCCCCTCTGTAACCTTTTTCCCGGCTTCTGTAATCTTCACAGCAATTGCCTCATTCCCGATAGATCTTGAAGAAAGCTCAAGCGCCCTGAGCATAGGAAGTCCGCTGTCGAGAAGGAACCCGAGAGTCCTTGTGAATCTGGCAAAGTATAAATTCTGGATTATACCACCCGGCGCCTTCATTATAATCCTGTCTATCAGCACTGCATTCTTCTCCTTCAGTCTCTTGAATCCGATGACTCCTCCTACAATTGCTGCTGCAATTATCCACCAGTAGTTTTTGAAAAGGTTACTTACATTTATCAGGATGACAGTAATGAATGGAAGGGCGCTCCTTGTGTCTTCAAATATCCTTACTATCTTTGGAACAACTAAGGTAAATAAAAAAGTCAGGACAACAAACCCGATGCAGACCATAAATGCCGGGTATATCATAGCTGCCCTTACCCTGTGCTTAATAGCATCCTGTTTTTCAAGAAAATCTGCAAGCCTTGAAAGAACATTTCCAAGATTACCGCTTGCCTCACCCGCTGCGATCATATTTATGTAGAACTCAGGGAAAATCCTTTCATGCTCTGCCATTGCCTTTGAGAGGCTTGACCCACCAGATATTCTTTCACGGATTCCCATTAAAATCCCTTTCCAGAATCCTTTGTTCTCTTCGGTTAGAGATTTTAAGGCTTCTATCAATGGCACGCCAGAAGAAAGAAGTATCGAGAGTTGTCTTGTTACTGCGGGCAGAAGTGCAATATCATGTTTTCTGGAAAAAAAACTTTTCCCTCCATGTATATATTCACTGACTTCTTGTGGAAAAAGACCTGAATCCTTAACCTTTGACACAGCATCTCTTAAACCATCTGCCTCAATAGTACCGGCAGCCTCGGTTCCATCTGCCTTATACCCTTTATATCGAAATATCGGCATAATCCTTTTGCGTAACCCTCAACACCTCTTCAAGTGTTGTAATCCCTTTTGAAGCCTTCTCAATGCCGTCTACTCTCAGGGTCTTCATGCCTCTGGAGATTGCACGGTTCTTTATGCTCTGTGAGTCAATTTTCTCTGTGATCATATGTCTTATCTCATCGTTAATGGTCAGTAGTTCGAATATACCCGTTCTTCCAATGTAGCCTTTCCCCCCGCACCTGTCACATCCCTTGCCTCTGTATAAATAAAGTGATGAGTGACCCTCTTCGGCGGGCAAGCGAGTGACGAGTGACGAGTTAAAATATGACAATTCAGCCTCTGAAGGCTTATAGGACTCTTTGCAGTGAGGGCATATAACCCGAACAAGCCTCTGGGCGATAATACCTGTTAATGACGACGCAATAAGAAAAGGCTCAACACCCATATCAATAAGCCTTGTAATTGCAGAGGGCGCATCATTTGTGTGGAGGGTGCTCAAGACAAGATGTCCTGTGAGGGATGCCTGAATCGCAATCTCTGCTGTCTCAAAGTCCCTTATCTCACCCACCATTATCACATCAGGGTCCTGTCTTAAGATTGACCTTAACCCTGATGCAAAGGTCAGCCCTATCTTTGGGTTAACCTGTATCTGCCCGACGCCCTTAAGCTGGTATTCAACAGGGTCTTCAACAGTTATGATATTTTTCTCTTCTGCGTGAATCCTGTTCAAAGCAGCATAGAGTGTGGTTGTCTTGCCGCTGCCTGTAGGACCTGTAACAAGCAGTATCCCGTTTGTCCTCTTCAAAAGGGCTTCCACCATCTTCTCATCATCTTTATTAAGACCGACCTCCCAAAGCCCTATAAGCCCTTGTTTCCTGTCGAGCAGTCTTAATACAGCCCTCTCTCCAAATGCTGTGGGAACTATAGAGACCCTGATATCTATGTCCCTGCCGCCGATAAGAAGTCTTATGCGGCCGTCCTGGGGAAGCCTTTTCTCTGCAATGTCTAAATTTGCCATTATCTTTATCCTGCTTATCAATGCATCCTGAATGATCTTTGGCGGGCTAAGAACCTTATGCAGAATCCCGTCAACTCTCATCCTGACATCGAGTTCTTTTTCGTAAGGTTCTATATGGATATCACTTGACCTCTCTTTGACTGCCTGCAGAAACAGGGCATTCAGAAGTCTTATTATGGGGGCATCTTCTGTAAGCTCAAGGATGTCTTTTGGTTTCTCAAATTCTGTTGCAACAGATGAGAGGTCCTCCCCTGTTATGTCACCCATCACCTCTTCTGCAGAGCCTACCTGCCCATAAAATCTGTTGATCGCATCAATAACAATACCGGCAGATGCACTCAAAGGCAGTGGTTTGAGGCCGAAATGTTTTGAGAGTTCCAGTAAGGCAAGAATTCCTCTGTCATCCACTACAGCGGCTATGAGTTTGCCGTCTTCTCTCTTCAGGGGCATTATAAGATTCCCCTTTGCAAAAGAAAGGGGGATATCTTTTATGAGAGAAAGCTCTACATCTTCGTCCTTTATAGTAGTGATAGTCTCCATATGCAGAATGAAATTTCCCTACCTGTCATTCAGGGTCCCGAAAGCATTCGGGACGAGGAATCTCGTTTTTAAGGATTGCTCCGGCTTCGCCTCGCAATGACATTTTCATTGTACTTTGTGTCTCCTTGGAAAATGCATTCTTCATTTTGTATTCTGCAATTTTATTTTGTAGTTCGGTTCTGCATATTCTACTTCCGGCACAGCCGAGAACTCTTTTATAGCATCCTCTACAGACTGTCCTCCCTTTAGTTTTATATGGTAGACCTTAATGTTTTCTAAAAATTTTATAACCGTTGCCTTTTTACCAGATATCAGTTCCAATGCCTTGCCTTCAGAAACACCTTCTTTGAATTTAACTAAAACCTCTCCTTCAGCGTACTGCCTCCCTGCCTTCACAAATTCTATCTGTTTATCAGCAGTTATTTTTGCAAGATGTTCTGACTCTTTGACGATATGCGGTGTAAGAAAAACTAAAAGGTTTGTTTTTTTCTTGGATGTGCTTTTGTATTTGAAAAGCCATCCAAGGAGAGGGACGTCTCCCAGAACAGGAACCTTTGTCAGACTATCCTCATCCTTTTCCTGCATGAGCCCCCCGATAACAACGGTCTGATTATCCTTTACAACTACAGAGGTCTTTGTTGACCTCTTTGTGGTAGTTGGACCGACATTAATAAGAATATCGGAGTTTGTCTCCTGTTTGACAGATGATATCTCCTGATAAATGTCCAGTTTTACATAATCACCTTCTGTTATCTGCGGAGTAATCTTGAGTGTTATACCAACATCCTTCCTTTCAATAGTGCTGAAGACAGAGAGCGTCCTTGTGGGGTCGGATTCCTTTTTGCCTACAAACGGTACATTCTCACCCACAATTATCTCTGCCTCTTTGTTATCAGAGGTAAGAATCTGGGGAGTCGAAAGGACATCAACAGCCCCCTTAAACTCGTTGAGGCTGAAGAGTACCGAAAAACCAGGGACGGTCATGGTGGATGTAGTGACTGTGCCATCTGTGCCGACAGTTGTGATCGGGATGTCGAGGAAATTTCCGAGCCCTCCAGCGGTGACGCCTGACAATCCATATATAACAGACTGCATGGATGATGAATCCATCGTGCCGAATCCACCTATGGCTATAGGTTCCCCTTCGCTTCTTGCCATGAGCCTCCATTTTGTGCCGACCTCTTTCAATTTATCTATGGATGCCTCAATAATCATTGCCTCAACAAATACCTGTTTTCTCCTTTTATCGAGTTGCCCTATAACCTGCGCCAGGTTTTGATAGTCTCCCGGAGATGCAACTATCACAAGGGAATTCGTTGCCTTATCAGGGGTAATCGTTATAACGCTGCCTGCCTCAAATGGTGTTACCTGGGGCATGCCTGTTGCAGCTTGCTTCGGAACCTGCATACCCTTTAGCAAACCCTCCAGGACCTTAGACAGTTCTGTTGCATCTGCGTTCTCAAGGAAATAGACATTTATCCGCCCATGTGCCTCAGGAGAAGGGACATCTAACATAGCGATAAGCCCTTTCATTGATTCTCTTACGCCTCTGTCTCCGACAAGGACGATAGCATTAAGCCTCGTGTCAGCCACTGCCTTTGCCTCTTCGGTAGTGACCGGCTGTAGCGCAGCTTTAGTCTTACGGCCAAGTCCCTCATTAAGAATCTTTGCCACTGAATCTGCGCCTGAATGTTTCAGAAAGATTATCTCTGGCATTTCCCTCATAGTCGGCTGATCTATACTTTCTACAATAGAGATTATCTTCTCTATATTCAAGCCCGAGTCTATCACCAAAAGCAGGTTGCCCGGGCCAAATGCGGATATATATCCATCCTTTGAGATTGTTGGCTGAAGGAACTTCAGTGCATCATCCGAAGATATATATCTCAGGGAAATCAGTCTTGCTATATAGCTTTCATTAACAGGCACCCTTTCAGTGGCGATCTGCATCCCCCTTTGCTTAGCCTCTGCAACCGGTATAATCTTATATGCGTCCACACCGGACTGGATAACTGTAAATCCTTTGAGCTCAAGCACTGATGTGAAGAGGTTGTACGCCTCATCAATAGACAATTTTGAAGGGGCTATTATCGTTATCTTCCCCTTCAGCCTTTCATCGAATATAAAGTTTTTGCCTGTAATCTCACTAATGAATTTTGTAACAGCTACGAGATCAACGTCGATAAAATTAAATGTAACCTTTTCAGCTTTTTTTGTTTCAGCAAAAGAGGCAGTGACAAGTGACAGGTGATAAGAAACAAGCAAACTAAAAAACAGATAACAGGCAACAAATTTTCTAAATTTTCCCACTGTCATAAGTATAGTAAGGATACTCTATCAGGTCAAGATTTGGCAAGTTTTTGAAAGTGAATTGTCAGAAGACTGAATAGCATAGCTACCGTATCTGATACGTCATTGTCATCTTTGCGCCGTCCCTTATAATATTGAGCTGGACTCTGTCCATACCCTTAAGTGCTGTGAATGCCTGAAGTGCAGCCTCAGGATTGGAGATATTATACTCATTTATCTTTAAAAGGACATCTCCGTTCTGAAGGCCAAGACTCTGGTATATGCCACCCTGCCTGACTTCTTTCAGCGCAAATCCTTCCTGCCTGCCGTCGATAATGTTGGGCAGGAGCCTTGCATCAGTCATAATCTGATTAGGATTCGCCAGTGCATGCTGCACCTTCTGTCCGTCAACCATATATGACGTGTCTGCCATCTTTTTAGCAAACTTCTCCCCGGCAAATGGATCAGAAGAAATATTAGCCTTTGTGAGTGATGGATTAACCTCTCTAATAGTAATAATGTCTGCTATCTGAATCTCTGTTGTTTTTCCACCATCATTTATCAGAACCTTATCTTTTTCTACCCTCTGCAGTTTACCGAAACCAAAAACAGAATCGCCAATCTTAAAAATTTCCTGTGTATTAGTCTTATCGGCAAAGATTGCATAAGCAAATCTTCTATGCCCTGAGACCGTCCCCACAAGTGTAATATCAGTCGATATCTTTGCCCCCCCTGATTTTGAACTCAAAGAAGACAATTCACCTGCATAAAATCCAAATGGGTTTTTCTTAAAGATCGGGCTGTAATCCATCAACCCTTTCCCCGAGACATCTTTCTGCTGTTTTATAGAATTCTGAGGGGGAGACTTCTTCGATGTAGTCAAAGAGATTGAGATAATGTCCCTCATAAGTAACAAAAACATCGCAATGACAATCAGCGCAAGAATGCTATTAACAATAGTAATTATTCTAAATCTCTTAAAAAACATTGCAAAGTTCATTTCAAGATATTATATCTGATGCAATAAATACTTTCACGTTGTCATTGCGAGACCTTGATTTTGTCATTCCGAATCCCGAATGCTTTCGGGACAGGACTCCTCGCAATGACATTTCATCTAAACAGGTCACTTTGAATTTTTAATCTTACATTTTAAAGATGTCCTCTTATAACGCACAAACACAACAATAAGACCTGCAAAGATTACTGATACAAAAGAATACTTAATGCTATATACAAAAGGCGTTAGTGCAAGTCTTGCCAACAGCCTCAGTCCTTCATGCCGTGCGATATACGCTGCAATTGGAGGCGACACACTGTAATAAAATTCTACGAATATCTTTCCAATCGTATTTGTAATAAGATACTCATCCCTGAATTGCCTCAATATCTTTACCTCTGGAGCAAGGTAACTTCCGTAAGCTGCTGTAGCAATGAAGCAACCTCCGCCTCCACCGCCTCCACTGTCACCTCCTGAAGATGCCTGTGTCATTGCACCTGCCTCATTAGAATAAGATGAATCCCCTGCAGAATTATATGCCTCTACACGGTAGTAATAAGTTGTGCTTGCTGAAAGACCTGTATCAGAATAAGTGGTTACATTTGCACCTGCTGTTGCAATCTGGGTATAGGTTCCATCTGCTCCTGTCTTTCTTTCTATCTTGAATCCTGTTTCATTGGATGAGTTATCAGCCCAGTTAAGGTCTACCTGGGTATCTGATATTGCTGATGCAGTAAGATTTGACGGGGTATTAGGGGCAACAGCACCACTTACTGCAGCAAATGCATTCAGTCTTCCTCCTGTTAAGGTTTTTCCTGAAAGCGAGGACTTTTTATCCACGGTATTCAAGATGATATCTTTCACCTGTGAATAGGTAAGTGCTGAATTAACTGATAAGATTAACCCTGCCACCCCTGAGACATGAGGTGCGGCCATAGATGTTCCGTCATAGCTTGTATAGCTGTAACCACTTATAGTAATGGGCTCTCTGATAAATGACACATCATCAATATAAGCTCCGTCGTAGTTGCCCGAGGCATCGGATTCTAACCCAAAGCCAAAATAGAAACTATTGTAGAGGTCTGCTCCTGCTGTTAACGCGGTGGTAGAATAATCAACAAAATTTCCACCTGTGTTCCCGTCTGTCCAGTCTATCCAATCCCAGATTGCGCCATTTGAGGAGTAGTTAATATTCAGGTAATCATTGGTCGAAGTATCAACATACCCTTTCCATTTAAATGAAAGCGTATAACGGTTATTCTTAACAGAGGTGACAGGAGTCATATAACCAGCCCATGAGTTTGTATTACTCTGGTAATTACTTGATGGACTATCTTCAAGGCTATTTGTACTGCTAACACCTGTTCCTGCAGTCACGGCCCATGTAGAATTTGTTCCTCCGCGAGACCATCCCAGGAGCGGCAGGGATCCGGATGCGATATCAAAATTCTGACTATAAATTGTAACCGGGGTGCCATATGTAAATACTGGAATCGAGCTATAGATACTAACACCGGGCGCTGCCAGATGCACTGAGTTTGCTCCATAGTTAGAAAAATAGGCAAGGCTGTCCTTATTGTCCGTGGCGGCAACCGAAATAATATTCGAAAGATTATAACTGGCAGGATAGGATGGACTTATATCATTATTATTTGTTTCGTTGCCAGATGCTGTAACAAAAAGGGCATTCTTTGACCGTGCATAATCAATAGCATTATAAAGGGTCTGTGAATACCCTCCCCCTCCCCAGCTTGCATTTATAACACGTGCACCATTATTAACAGCATATAGAATCGCTGCTGCTGCATTGGCTGTATCACCCGAGCCGCTTACGCCTAAAAACCGGATGGGCATTATCTTTGCCGTCCACATCACTCCTGTAATGCCCGTAGCATTATTCCCTTTTGCTGCAATGGTCCCTGCAACATGGGTTCCATGGGATTCATAATCCTCGGGATAACCGTCATTATCTATAAAATCCCAGCCATAGCAGTCATCTATATAACCGTTACTATCGTTATCGATACCATCGGAACAATTTGTCTCCCCTGTATTTCTCCAGATATTATCAATTAAGTCCGGGTGGTTATAAGCAACTCCAGAATCAATAACAGCAATAACAATATTGCTTGAGCCTGTTGTTACATCCCATGCCTCAGGTGCGTCTATATCAGCGTCAGTGGTCCCTCCGGTCTGTCCTGTGTTATTGAGCCCCCAGAGATAGCTGAAATACGTGTCATTCGGTATAGCAGCCTCTTTTACAATATAGTTCGGCTCAGCATATTCAATATCAGGATTGGACTTAAGTTTGTTTATTGCTTCTTCAACTGTAACATCTTGGTCTGTTATCTCCAGATGATAGGTATTGATAAATGATAAACTGCGTTTCACTGTGGCTGCCAGACCTGCTTCTGCAACCTTTCTATTTACATCACCAGCAGTGCGGATTTTGATGTGAGACTTGAATTTTACTAAAATCTCACCCTGAACATATTCTGATTTATCACTCTTCTTAAAGTCCTTTTTGGAAGACGCATCTGTACTCCGGGAGTCAACAGGTGAATTAGAAGTAATTTGAGACTCTCCGCTCTGGATTGCTGAAGTTGTGCTATTGCCGCCTCCACCACTTCCACAGCCTGTGAAAATCAGAACAATTGCGACTAAAAAAACAAAAATTTTAAAGTCCCTTGTCTTCATATCTACCTCCGGTGTAAATACATGGAAATTTATTTAAATTTGATTATGCGCTAATTTTGAATTAGCCCCTTATTCCGGATACCATCTTCTCACAACAAACTTATCTTCCCCGCCTTCGCTCAAATAATCATTAACAGGCAGCATCTTCTTACTGATAGTTTCAATCATGCCTGCGAGATCTCTAATCTGCACTCCATCCATAATAGTGCTTTCGATTCCCTGTCTGCTGTTAAGGACTATTAACATATGTCTTTTATAGACAATTATATCAAGTGGTTTAAGTTTTTTTGCTATTTCATCAGGACCCATGCCTTTTATATTAACAGGCGAACCAAAATAGAAAAGTGATTCCGTGTTCCTCGGTATATACCCATTTGTTGCCTCGTATAAAAGTCCTGAGCAGTCAACCCCTTTAAGAATCCATCTTTCCTGCACTTCTCTGGATAATTGGCCTGAAGGTTTATAGAATTTGAGCATCTCCGGGATGCCTTTGACATAGTTCCCCCCCCAGATATATATTGCCCCTTTTGCAGAAAACAGTTTGTTGATTATTGTGTCTTTATCAGGTAAGCTCTTAATGCGTTCGGGAGGTTTCTCTTTTTTCTTTTCAACAAATCTGCTGTCAATGTAATAGCCAGTCTGGGCTGGGTACGGGTAATCTTCTGTCCTCACCCTGAGGATCTCGTGATTGTCCTTTTTAATTGTTTCCTCAATGACAAATACAGTTTGTGGCAGGGCAACAAATTTGACCTCCTCAATGAAATTCTTTTTGCTGAGCCTGAGTGTCTTGCCGTCACTTCCGCCGAATACAGACTGGAAATCAGGCGTGTCTAAAACTGGTGTTGGCAGAAGAGCAACAGCATAATCAGCCTCTTCCTTTTGCAAAATCGGCTGCCCTGATACTTGTGCTTCACATGGAATTATTGAAAGGCCTATAATGATTAAAATTATATAAGTTCTGACCATACATCAATTAACAAATGGGGAAGACTGTCTCAAAATTTTTATAAT
>JAKALU010000184.1 GCA_021824065.1 Nitrospirota bacterium | reverse complement strand
ACATACAGGACACCCAGGCCCGCTTATAAGGCTTATTCCCTCTGGCAGCAGATCCCTGATGCCGTGCCTGAATATTGCAACAGTATGCGTGCCGCAGACCTCCATAAGCCTGACAGGTTTTCCTATGGAAACCGCAAGGTTCCTTATTTTCTCGGCTATTATTCCAGCACTCATTTTCCTGCTTTCATCCTTTCCCTGATTATGTATGCCTGGCCCAGGGATATCCCGGCATCATTAGGTGGCACCTTCTCATTTATATAGACATTCATCCCGATAGATTTAAGTCTATCCACTGTATTTTTAAGGAGATACATATTCTGGAAAACCCCTCCGCTCAGAACAACGTCATGTAATTTATAAAGAGTACTGAGTTTTTGAACAACTCCACCAATAGCTGTCACAATAGTATTATGAAACTTTGAAGCAATAATATCTCTCCCGATCCCGCGTATCATATCTTCTATCAGCCGCAGTATTGTCAGAGAAAAATCAACCTCCATCTTTTCCTTAAATATAATATCCACAGGATAATCCTCATCCACATCACCTGTTGTGTAAGATTCAAGTGCCGTTGCCGCTTCGCCTTCATAGGTATTTGTGTCGCATACCCCGAGCATTGCTGTGATTGCATCAAAAAGCCTTCCGGCACCTGATGACAGAGGTGAAAAATCCCTGTTATCAATAACCTTAAAAATATTATTCAGCCTGTCAGCGCCGTATCTTTCAATAAAACCTATGGATTTCATATAATACATGGTTTCATCTCCAGCAATATCCCTTATATAACTAACTGCAATCCTCCATGGCTCTTTGATAGCCATCTCACCTCCGGGCAAGGGAACATATTTAAAATGCCCTGCCCTTCTAAAATCCAGGATATCAGCAATCAGAAACTCGCTGCCCCAGAGATTTCCGTCAGTGCCATACCCTGTGCCGTCAAATGCAACACCTATGACCTTTCTTTTTATCCCGTTTTCAGCCATAACAGATGCAATATGCGCATAGTGATGCTGAATGCCGTAATTTGAGATTTGAGATTTGAGATTTGAGATTTGATTCAGTGCCCACTTTGTTGACAGATAATTAGGATGCAAATCATAACCTATGGCAACGGGATTGACACGGTAAACACTCTTCAGATTCTTGAGGCTCTCCTCAAAAAACTGTACTGTCTCATAATTTTCCATGTCGCCTATGTGCTGGCTCAAGATTGCATATCTGCCCTTTGTAAGTGTAAAAGTGTTTTTTATATCAGCGCCGCAGCCGAGCACCTCGGGTCCGTCGTCATCTAAAGCTATCGGGTCAGGAACATATCCCCTTGAACGGCGGATAAATAAAGGTTTAGCTTTGTGCACCAGAAAGTGTTTCCTCACAACCGAATCATCTGCCCGCATAAATATACCCCTGTTATGAACCAAGAATGCATCTGCTATATCTGAGAGTTTTAAAATCGCCTCATTATTATCAATAACAATGGGCTCCTCAGAGAAATTTCCGCTTGTCATGACGAGAGCGGAAAAATGAGGAATAACATTTTCACTACCAGCCGGATAATAAAATAAGAGATAATGCAAAGGCGTATAGGGAAGCATAAAGCCGAGATATTGATTATTTGGGGCTACAGCTCCGGGCAGAGGAGCTGTAAAATCTGTCCCTGACTTTTTCTTTAGAAGGACAATAGGTCTTTTATTAGAGACTAAAATCTTCTTCTCATCCTCTGATGCCTCACAGTATTTTTCTATTGTCTCTATGTCTGGCGCCATTAGCGCAAACGGCTTGTTGGTTTTTCTTTTTCTTAATCTCAGGCTTTCGACCGCCTCTTTATTTGTTGCATCGCATGCTATATGAAAACCGCCAAGCCCCTTAACAGCAACAATAGCGCCTTCCTTTAAGAGCCTTATTGTTTCTTTAATAGGATTTTCTTTATCATCAACTTTTAACTTATCACTCTTAACTTTTAACTCTACAAGCGGACCGCATGTCATACATGCATTAGGCTGCGCATGGAATCTCCTGTTATTTGGGTCGTTGTATTCCGCCTCGCACTCCTGGCACATCTTAAAGACAGACATTGTGGTATTAGGCCTGTCATAAGGTATTGCATTTGTAATTGTAAACCTTGGTCCGCAATTGATGCAGTTTATAAAAGGATACAGATAGCGCCTATCAGCCGCATTAAACATCTCTTTAAGGCAATCATCGCATACAGAGACATCTGTAGAAAGGAGTGTGAAGCTCCCTTTATCACTGCTTTTTAATATCTCGAAGTCTTCATATCCGTAAAAGGGCATTGGTGAGATATCTATTCTGCTTATCTCTGACAATGGCGGTGCTTCTTTTGGAAGTCTATCTATAAAAGAAATGACATCTTCACCTTCTATATCGATACTCACTCCATCAGCGGTATTGGCCACATAACCTTTTAGATTCAAGGATTTTGCAAGGTTGTATACAAACGGCCTGAAACCGACACCCTGCACAATGCCTTTGATATTAATGAGGACTCGGTTCATTTCACATTTTTTACAAGCCAATCAGTCCATCCTGATATTCCCTCACCTGTCTTGCATGAAATCTCGAATATCTTTAATGAAGGGTTCAAAGACATAGCGTCTTTTTTGATTTTATCTATGTTTGCATTTGTATACGGAAGAAGGTCAATCTTATTCAAGATTAGAGCGGATGACTCCTGAAACATCAACGGATATTTTAAGGGTTTATCATCACCCTCTGTTATGCTCAGTACCATCACTTTAGTATCTTCGCCAATATTAAATTCTGCCGGACAGACGAGGTTCCCCACATTCTCAACAAAGAGCAGTTCGACCCCTTTCAGAGGAAGTTCTCCTAAAACCTCATTGACCATATTTGCATCAAGGTGGCATGCACCCCCTGTGTTTATCTGTATGACCGGCACCCCGAGACTGCCGATCCTTTCAGCATCCTGTGTGCCTGCAATGTCTCCTTCTATAACTGCAATCCTTAATCTTTTATTCAGTTCCTTCGCGGTTCTTTCAAGCAGAGAGGTCTTCCCGGCGCCCGGTGCGCTCATGAGATTAATGACATATACCCCTGCCTCGTCAAAGAGCTTGCGATTTTCCGCTGCAATCCTCTCATTAGCCTCAAGAATGCGTGTAACAACCTTAACTTTCATGTAGTAAACCTCCCTATCACATATTTATAAATCGAAATGTAGGATATAGTATTTTAGCGGATTTTTTGCCCGCAATTCATACAGCAAACATCAGATATAGAGCGGGCAAAACCTCGGAGTCTCCCGACAAAAAGTCGGGAGACGAGAATGAACTAAAATACTATATCCTGCATTTTTAAAATACCTCCATATCAACAATCTCAAGCTCGCGCCCTGTATTTATCTTAAATGAAGTGCTCCCGCACTCCGGACAACACAAAACATACGCTTCTTCTGAAATAAAATCTTTTCCGCACTCCTTGCATAAGCCACCTATAGGAATCTCATCTATTATAACGGTTGCCCCCGCTGCAATTGTATCTATTTTAACTGCATCAAAAGCAAAAAGGAGGGCATCGGTCATAACAGCCGACGCCCTCCCTACCCTTAACCGTATCGATTCTATTCTGGCATAACCTGCTTTTCTGCAGTTTTCAGTAGCAATCTCAAGCACACTCAGAGCAATTGACGCCTCATGCATTATTCAGTCTATCCCTTGGA
>JAKALU010000183.1 GCA_021824065.1 Nitrospirota bacterium | reverse complement strand
TTCCCCTGGTGTCCCGATCTCTTTTCCATCGAGCACCAGCTTGATTCCGCCTGCATTCCCAATCTTTAATAAAAAACTTTGTCTGGCGGACAACCTTACTGAATCATCCTGCTTAAGCAGCATCTCTTTTGAATCAGTGTTGTCTATGTTCACAAGAAGCCATGTTGTCTCTATGGCAGAAATCTCGAGGATATGCTCGCTTAAAGTTCCGGTCTTCCCGGTTATCTCCTTGTCCTCTTGAACTGGCTGAACCTGCTGGAGCGGTTGATCTGACCGGGTTGTTAGTGATTCTGGCGCTGACGAAACATCTGGCGCTATTGATGGCGGTGGTATTGTAATTTCAGATGGGGCAGTCTTTGGCTTCTCAGGGGCAGAGTGGAATAATACATATGCCACGGCTGCTACCAGGAGGATTATTGCAACCAGAAAATATTTAATCTTTAATTTCTTTGTTGGTGCGGCATCAACAGAAGGAGGTAGTGATTTTTCTATCGCAGCAGGCGATGTTTTTTCAATGTAAGCCTTTATAATAATCTCAGGATCTATTTTTAGAAACTTGGCATAGTCCCTGATATAACCTTTTACATAGACTTCTTCCGGAAGTTTTTCAAAAGCACCATCTTCAATCGCCTTGAGGTAGTCATATCGTATTTTAAGGGTATGAGCGATTTCTTTGAGGTCTTTTCCTAATTCCTCGCGCCTTTTTTTTAGAATTTCCCCTGGCACCTGCCCCTCTTTGACAAACCGTTTATAAAGGATAACATAGATTGACTAATAATTGGTAGATGGACTTTATCAATTAAGCCATAAATTGTGAAACTCTCAGAGCTTCTATGAGTATCTATGTAAACCTTCTTATGCTATTATAGTTGACAATGAAAAGGATTGTTGTGACTGGAATTGGGGCTGTTAGCCCATTGGGTAATTCATTCCAGGAGTCATGGGAGGCTGCTAAAGCAGGTGGCACGGGTATAAGACCCATAACAAGATTTGATACATCTCAGATAAAATGGAAAGTTGCAGGAGAATTAAGAGGGTTTTATTCGGAGGCGTATCTTTCTCAAAAAGAGGTTGGCCACCTTGACCCATTTGTTCAATATGCTGTAGCTGCCGCTATGATGGCAGTAGAAGATGCAGGACTGATACAGAATATAGAATACAGAATTCAGAATCCACCCCCCCATCCCCCCTTTGACAAGGGGGGGAGAAGGGGGGGTAATCTTTTATCCTCTGCAGCCGTTATCATCGGTTCGAGCAGAGGAGGGATAAGCACGATAGAAAATAGTTTAAGGGGTTCAAATGGTTCAAAGTTATCCCCTTATCTTATGCCTTCGACAACTGTAAGCGCTGCAGCGTCTTATGTGGCTCAGAAATTGGGGATAAAAGGCCATTGTCTTGGAATATCAAATGCGTGTGCATCGGGTGCAAATGCAATAGGTGAGGCATACAGATTAATAAAGTCTGGATATAAATGGCCTGTTATTGCAGGGGGGACAGAGGCACCGATATGCAGATTATGTGTTGAAGGATATGGTGTATCAGGCGCTTTATCCAAAGTTAATGATTCTTCTGCGAGCAGGCCGTTTGATGCAACAAGGGACGGCTTTGTCCTTTCGGAAGGTGCATGTGTTCTTGTTCTTGAAGGTTATGAGACTGCATTAAAGAGAGGGGCAAGGATTTATGGAGAAGTCATTGGATATGGGAACACAACGGATGCATTCCACCAAATAAGGCCCAGCCCAGAAGGCGAGGCAAGGGCAATAAGTCTGGCAATAAAGGAAGCAGGCTTAAGCCCCGGGGCTGTAGATTATATCAGTGCTCACGCTCCATCAACTCCGTTAGGGGACAAGGCAGAAACAGAGGCGATAAAAGTTGTTTTTGGGAAAATGGCGCATGAAATCCCTGTAAGCTCTGTAAAATCCATGATCGGTCATATGCTTTCAGCATCAGGTGCATTCGAGGCAGCGATTACATTGATGAGCCTCAGAGAAGGTGTTATTACCCCTACAATAAACCTGAAAAATAATGACCCTGAATGCGACCTCAGGTATGTGACTGAGACTAAGAGGGGCGAGATTAAAACTGCTATATCTAATTCTTTTGGATTTGGAGGGGTGAACGCTGTTCTGGTTTTTAAAAGGGTTTAGTTAGTAACAAGGTCTACTGCTAACGATTAAACTGTGCGGTGGCTCGCCATCTGCACAAGTGTTTTGTTAGGCCAGTCATTTTAAATTTTAAGCAAATATCAATCTTTCGCCATCCGCACGAATGATTTGTTAAGCAGCAGTTAATTCTAATTTTTCTTTTGTAATAGAAGGCAACCTCACTGGAGCAAAGTATTTTTCAGGATATAAATAATCCTCGCCTGACTCATCAATGACTCGTATCTGATGATGCCTCTCGGCTGTCTTGTCGTGTAACACTTCGTATATCTTTCTAATCTCCAATGATGCTTCATAATCACGGTTATTAACGCATATCATAAAATGTCTTTTCATAGCTGTCTCCTCACAAATATTTTTTGATTTTTATTTCTTTCTTCCCTATGCCATGCCCTTCATACCAATGCACTTCAGCTTCAAGAACAGAGCCATCTTCCAATTCGACATGACAAATACCCTTTAGCTTTCTCCAGCTTGCCTTCCCATATATTTTGTTCAATCTGTTTAAAATTTTTATTCCATGTCCTGTTGCAATTGTTTCGACTTCCCGAATAGCCCCTCTTATCTTGAAATATCGCCATCCGCACGAGTGATTTGTTATGGGGTCTCTATTTTTCTCTATTTTGGAGTTCTGCATTTACAGCCTGCGGACTACGCGCGCAATGAAAGAGCCCGAATACAACAACCTGCTTTTTTTCTATCGTAAAATATATAGCGTATGGAAATCGCCTGAGGAGGCGACGCCGAAAGTCCTGATATACTTTCGGGTGAAGCAATGGATTCCATGTAATTTCATTTGCACAGGCATAAAACATACGAAGAAAGTCTTCACCGAGTCCTTTGGATTTAGTTTCATACCACACATAACCGTTGATGGCATCTTCTTCAACTTCAGGAAGAAACCGTAGGGTATATGTCATTTCCTTGAGTCTATTCTTTTCCGAAGTTCATCAAGAGATAGAAGTTTACCAGGCTTGGATTTATGTTTTGCCAGCCTTCTGTCCAGTTCTGTCATGTGGCTCTGTGGAACTGGGATGGCAGATTCTTCAGAAGAGATGTTATCCCACATATCTTCGACCAGAAGAATCTTTTCCGGTATGCTTAGTTTTTCAATTTGTGGAATATCTATTACGCGCATTGCCTTACTCCTTTCTTATGACATATTTAATGATAACATTTTGTCTCTGTTTTTTTGTATTTTTTATTTCCGGTCAGTCTCATTTTTTCTCGTGACAAGGGGAGTTCTTATGAGTGCTATGCGAATTGTGAGTAGTGTTTGATAAACCCAATAATTGCCTTGCCAATCCAATAAAGAGCGTAAAGTATGCCTGCGGCAATCAAAAGGCCAAAGGCTACTTTCAATATAATTTTGAATCCAGTTTCCACATATCCCATGCCGTCATAAAACCAATTACCGATGTTATCAAAAAAATAAGCAAGTTTATCCAGAAGGCTAATAATTATGCCTTTCGTGGTCTTGGATTTTATTTTTATTTTACTCATAACGCGAAGCATCAGCCGACCCCGCCACAGACGCTGCAATGAAAAAGA
>JAKALU010000182.1 GCA_021824065.1 Nitrospirota bacterium | reverse complement strand
TGTCAGTTATAATTCTAATTTTTTGTGAAATCTCATCTCTCCAGATACCTTTCTCCTGCGAGCGATGCCCGAGTCTCATAGCGGTTAGGAGTATTGCAATAATAACTGCGGAGAGGGTTATAGCAAGAATAACTTCTATGAGGGTAAAGCCTTCTTTATTCCTCGGTCTCATAGTATGTTTTTAATCCTCTTAATTCGAGAGCGCCTGATGGAAGCCATGACACAGTGGCAGTGATCTCATACATCTTTACCTTTTCTTCGGATGATTTAAGACTAATTGTTCTGGTGCCCCTGAAGCCGTCTTCAAAATCAAACGACTCTGAGCTATCAGTCAATTGAGGCAGGGCGTATGTTTCGTCCATTATTGAACGTGCATGGACCAGTGCCTTTGAGTAGTCCTCAGATTTCTTTACTGAGCGAAGGTTCATTGAAAATAACTGGAAAAGAGCAACCAGGGCAATACCAAGGATGCTGATGGCAACCATTACCTCTAAAAGACTAAATCCCTTTGATTGTTGGGGTCCCGAGCACAGGATCGACCTCAATAGAATACTCCCTTTCTTTTTCATCTTTTATTGTTACACGACCACCGGAACTATTTCCTTTCGGAAAGAACATTATTGATTCTCCGCTGATACTAATGTGTTCCGGCATGTTCTGTGTCCTGCCGTATATAACGCCATTTTTTTCTATCCAGAAAGAGTTGTTTTCTTCATCAATCGTAAAAGTAACAGGGGACCTCTCCATAATGGCTACTTCTCGTGCATGCTTTAGAGTAATGAATACTTTTCTTGAGACCTCTTTAAAGACCGTCTTCTCGCGTGTCTTGCCGATAGAAACAACAACAATGGACACAGAAATACCTGCAATAAATATAATAAGTATTAACTCAAGAAGCGTGAACCCCGTCAGAGAATTCTTTCTAACACTATTTGAAATGAGTTTCCTAATAGAGCTAATTATATGTGCCAATGGCGGCATTAAAGCACTCTATTTTTACCACTGATTTCATCAGAGGCTTCCTCTAACGGGATGAATCCCTTATTCCCAGCTATTGATATCTTTATTTTCTCCCTCTCCTCCAGGCGTGCCATCTGCGCCATATGAATAGAGGTCATATTCACCATGCGCTCCTGGTGATTGATAGCCATAGGGTTTGCCCCACGGGTCATTTGGCACAGCCTTTTTTAAATAAGGCCCATCCCATCCATCAGCGCCAGGATTGGTTATAAGGGCGTTAAGACCCTCGGATGTGCCGGGGTATCTGCCAGTATCGAGCCTGAATTGGTCAAGGGCTTGACCTAAAAGCTCTATCTGAGTTTTTGCAGCAGTTTGTCTTCCTTTTTTCTCACGTGCCAAATACTTTGGAAGGACGATACCCGCCAGCAACCCGAGAATAACTATAACAACAAGAAGCTCTATTAAGGTGAAGCCCCTCTGTGACATTTCTCTATCTCTTCTTTCCATCTCTCCTCCATCACTCATTAATAACCAATAACCAAGCACCGATAACCAAACAAACTTTAATAACCAAATTTCAATTTCCAGAGTCTGGTTATTGTGATTTGGTAATTGATTATTCTATTTAAATCGGTATCTCATTTATACTGAATATCGCAAGGAGCATCGATATAACTATAAACCCTACAATCAGGCCCATGAGCAGTATCAATGCAGGCTCAAATAGGCGCACTACCCTCTTTATGAGGCCTCTGCTTTCTACCTCAAACCTCTCAGCAATCAGGAGGAATGTCTCATCCAGTCTCCCTGCCTCTTCACCCACAACAACCATCTGAACTACAACAGGAGGGAATATGACGCTTTCTTTTAATGGCTTCGCTATGCCTTTTCCTTTCTTGACTCCCTCCTCAATGGCTTGCAAACGGCCCGCAATGATTTCGTTGCCAACAACCCCTCTTGATATTCCTATTGCCTCGAGAATGGGGACACCACTTTGAAGCAGGGTTCCGAGTGTTCTCGAAAACCGTGCTATTATAAGTTTTAGATGGAGCCGTTTTATCACAGGTGTTTTTAACTTTATATTATCAAAAAATACTCTCCCTTCCGATGTCATGGCATAACTTCTAATGATTAAAGTAGCTATAATAATAAGTCCTGCGATAATCCACCAGTATGAGAGGAACCCCTTACTTACATTAAGAAGAATAACTGTTGGAAGTGGCAGGGCCTGTCCCATATCAGCAAATATCTTTGCAAATTTAGGGATGACATAAAGCATTAAAAACACAACTGCAAGCCCGCCCACAATTGTAAGAACAATTGGATAAACAAGTGCGTCTTTCATCTCTTCCCTAAAAGTTGCGGTAGTCTCGAGGAATGATGCAAGTCTCTTTATAACAGCCTCGAGTATCCCGCCAACCTCGCCTGCCTTTATCATATTTACATAAAGTTTCGGGAATATCTTATGCCTTGATATTGCCTGAGACAATGACTGCCCTCTCTGAATATCTATATAAATCTCTCTAATTATTGCTCTGAAAGATTTTTTCTCTGAGGATTCGGAAAGCACATATAAAGCCCTGTCGACAGGTAATCCTGATTCAAGGAGATTTCCGAGTTCTTGAGTAAATGTCAGGAGATCTTTTAGAGTTATTCTTTCAAGAAGAAGGACCCTTTTAGCCCCAACGGGTTTTATGCTTATAGGGATTAGTCCTCTTCCTCTGAGTTCAGTTTTAATGGCATCTTCATTCAAGGCATCGAGAGACTCTCTGATTCTGTTCCCGTTGCTGTCAACAGCTTCATAACTAAAATTAGGCATAAAATATGTTATCACATGCTCTGAAGAGCGTCAATCAGATGAATTGGTGTAAAATATAACACTGTAGTTACTAAGGAGTTCATAAGTAAAACCACATAGTTTGTCATTCCCGCTTGCCGGGAATCTTTCTTTAAGAAGGATTGTCCGCCTCGGCGGATCCGCTTGAGGCTGGGCGGACAAGCCGCAATGACAGGACAGAAATAGTTGTGTGGCATTACGTATAGTCTTATTAGTATGACTGACAAGCACTTAGTTATAAATATCAACAAGCCCAAAGGCATGACATCGCAGCAGGCAGTCACAAAGGTTAAGCATATCTTTACTGCCAGGAAGGCAGGGCATGCAGGGACGCTCGACCCAATTGCCACCGGGATATTACTCATATGCACAGATGAGGCAACAAAGATAACAAGGTTCCTTGCAGATGTCGATAAAGAATATATTGCACTTTTGAAACTCGGAGAGAGGACAGATACCTTAGATTCTGAGGGGAAAATAATTGAAAAGGTAGAGCATTTTTCAATGGATGGGCATATGGTGAAATCCGTTCTTGAGCACTTTAAAGGAACTATCGAACAGACTCCTCCGATGTATTCTGCCATAAAAGTCTCTGGCCAGCCCCTTTACAAGCTTGCACGTAAAGGCATAGAGGTCGAAAGGCCGCGTAAGACAGTAAATATATATGAGCTTGAAATGATTCAATTTGCACCTCCCTTTTTAGAGATAAGAGCCTTATGCTCTAAAGGAACATATATCAGAACGCTATGCGATGATATAGGAACAGCATTAGGCGTAGGCGCACATGTTGTAGCCCTTAAAAGAATACGGATAGGAGATTTCAGAATTGAGGATTCAGCAGAGCTAAATGAATTACCGAATAAGGGAAGGGCTATCTGTTCTATTGACACAGCACTTAAACATTTTAAGGATTTGGTATTGACTCA
>JAKALU010000045.1 GCA_021824065.1 Nitrospirota bacterium | reverse complement strand
TAAGATAATGGCGCGTCTTGATATTGCAGAGAGGCGACTTCCACAGGATGGAAGGATTAAACTGAGACTCGGCAAGAAAAGAGAGGTAGATTTTCGTGTATCCACCGTTCCATGTCTTTTTGGTGAAAGAACTGTCCTCAGGATTCTTGATAAGAGTAATCTCCAGGTGGACCTTTCAAAGTTGGGGATAGAAGAGGACGCATTAAAAGATTTTATGGAAGCACTCGATAAGCCATACGGGATGATTCTCGTTACAGGGCCTACAGGTTGTGGAAAGACAACGACTCTTTATTCTGCATTGAATCACCTTAATAAGATAGGTGTGAACATATCAACAGCTGAAGACCCTGTTGAATATAACTTCATTGGTATAAACCAGGTGGCTGTTAAAGAAGATATCGGACTGACATTTGCTGCTGCGCTCAGGTCCTTTTTAAGACAGGACCCTGATATTATCATGGTTGGGGAGATACGTGACTTTGAGACTGCAGAGATTGCTGTTAAGGCAGCTTTAACAGGCCATCTTGTTCTGAGCACTCTGCATACCAATGATGCTCCAGGCACTATAAGCAGATTGTTAAATATGGGGATTGAGCCATTCCTTGTAGCAGCATCAGTTGTCCTTATCGCCTCTCAGAGGCTTGTGAGAAAGATATGTACACAGTGTAAGGAGGAGGAGAAGATTCCCGTGCCAGCCCTGATAAAATTAGGTTTCTCAGAAGGAGAAGCAAATACTCTAAAATGCTACAGGGGCAAAGGGTGTCCCGCGTGTAATAATTCAGGCTATAAGGGGAGGATAGGGCTTTATGAGGTTATGCTCCTTAAAGATGAACTCAAGGAGCTGACACTTGAGGGTGCGTCAGCAGACGAGATAAAGAAGGCCGCTGTCAGACTTGGAATGAAGACATTAAGGATGAGCGGTTTGGCTAAAGTAAAAAGTGGTGTTACTTCTGTAGAAGAGATAGTGAGAGCGACATTTGGAGACTAAATCGGTCTTTAGTTTTCAGTTATCAGATGTCAGAAAACTAACAACTAAAAACTAACAATTATGATAGAGTAAATTATGGCAGCGAAATTAGGTCAGATACTCATAGCCTCTGGGATTATTACAGAGGAGCAGTTGAAAGAGGCCCTGACTCATCAGAAGAAGAGCGGCGGAAGGCTTGGCACAAACCTTATTAAATTAGGGCATATCACAGAGGATAAACTTGCCACTTTTCTGAGCAAGCAATACGGCGTGTCAGCTATGAACCTTTCTGATTATAAGATTGACCCATCTGTTTTAAAACTCATACCTGCAGAGATGGCAAAGAAGTATATGATAATGCCTGTAGCGAGGGTTGGGGCAACGTTGACGATTGCAATGGCAGACCCTTCGAATGTATTTGTAATAGACGATGTTAAATTCATGACAGGGTACAATGTCGAGGTTGTAATAGCAACAGAATCTGCACTCATAAATACGATAACGACTCATTATGGTGGTAAGGGTGAAGGTCTTGTCGTGGCAAAGCCGCAATCACAAGCAGCAGCTGCAATGAAACTGGAGGCAAAAGACTATACATTCACAGATACCGAACTTGAGGAAGAATCAGTATCTTTTGGTGAGGGCCCTACAGTTGATGTTGATGAATTTGATAAGATTGTTGGAGATGCACTTGATGATGTTGAGACTATTTCTCACGAAGAAGAAGCAGGCGGGGGAAAAGATGTTGAGGAGCCCATCGTAAAGCTTGTGAGCGGTATCCTCATAAATGCAATAAAGCTTGGTGCGAGTGATATTCATATAGAGCCTTATGAAAGTGTACTCAGAGTCAGATATAGAGTTGATGGTGTGCTTGCTCTGGCCATGAACCTGCCTTTAAAGATTAAAAATTCTGTGACATCAAGGCTTAAGATAATGTCTAAACTTGATATTGCAGAGAGGCGACTTCCACAGGATGGAAGGATTAAACTGAGACTCGGCAAGAAAAGAGAGGTAGATTTCCGTGTCTCGGTTCTCCCCTGTCTTTTTGGTGAGAAGACGGTTCTCAGAATCCTTGATAAATCTTCTCTGCAGGTAGACCTGACAAAACTCGGGTTTGAAGAAGAGGCCCTGCAAAAATTCATGGAGGCCCTGAATAAACCTTATGGCATGATCCTCGTCACTGGTCCAACGGGTAGTGGTAAAACAACCACCCTTTATTCTGCATTGAATTATCTAAACAAACCCGGCATAAACATAATGACTGCTGAGGACCCTATAGAGTATAATTTCTTAGGCATAAATCAGGTACAGATGAAGGAGGAGATAGGACTTACATTTGCATCTGCATTAAGGGCATTTTTAAGGCAGAGCCCTGATATCATACTGGTTGGGGAGATACGTGACTTTGAGACTGCGGAGATTGCGGTAAAGGCAGCTTTAACAGGCCATCTTGTTCTGAGTACCCTGCACACAAATGATGCTCCCAGCAGTATAAGCAGATTGTTAAATATGGGGATCGAGCCATTTTTGGTATCATCATCTATTATACTTATAATGGCTCAGAGGCTTGCAAGAAAGATATGTCAACAGTGCAAGGAGGAGGAGAAGATTCCTGTGCCAACCCTTATAAACTTAGGTTTCCCAGAAGAAGAGGCTAAAGTTGTTAAGTGTTACAGGGGCAAGGGGTGTCCAGCGTGTAATAATTCGGGATATAAGGGGAGGATAGCACTTTATGAAGTTATGCTTGTCAATGATGAAATCAGGAAGTTGGTGCTTGAAGGTGGGTCAGCAGATGAGATAAAAAAGGCTGCTGTTAGGTTCGGCATGAAGACATTGAGGATGAGCGGGTTGACAAAGGTGAAGGAAGGTATTACTACCATAGAAGAGGTGTTAAGGGTTACTTTTGGAGACTAAATCAGTTGTTAGTTATCGGTTGCCAGTTTTTAGTCTGAAAACTGATAACTGAGAACTAATAACTAAAAGGGAGAGAGTAATGGCAACATTATATGATTTGCTGAAGATAATGATAGAAAAAGGAGCATCGGATTTGCATATAACCACAGGAAGTCCGCCACGGGTCAGGATTGACGGGAGGCTCATCCCTCTGGACCATCCGCAATTAACTCCCGCTGATACAAAGGCACTCTGCTACAGTATTCTGACAGATGCCCAGAAACATAAATTTGAAGAAAATAATGAACTTGACCTTTCATTTGGAGTGAAGGGATTAAGCAGGTTCAGGGCGAATATCTTTATGCAAAGAGGTGCAGTGGCTGGGGCATTCAGGACTATCCCATTTCAGATAAGGACATTTCAGGAACTGGGCTTGCCAGAGATTGTTAACGATCTTGCCAAAAAACCCAGGGGACTGATACTTGTAACAGGCCCTACCGGAAGTGGAAAGTCAACAACCCTCGCTGCCATGGTTGACCGGATAAATGCAGAAAGATATGACCATATAATAACAATCGAGGACCCGATAGAATATCTTCACGGCCACAAAAAATGTCTGATCAATCAGAGAGAGGTAAATGCTGATACCGTATCTTTTAAAGCTGCCTTAAGATATGTCCTCAGGCAGGATCCTGATGTGGTTCTGATAGGCGAGATGCGCGACCTTGAAACAATAGAGGCAGCCCTTACAGTCTCAGAAACAGGGCATTTAACACTCGCCACTTTACATACAAACTCTACGGTCCAGACAATTAACCGTGTCATAGACGTTTTTCCACCCCATCAACAGGAACAGATAAGAGTTCAGCTCTCATTTGTACTTGAAGGCATTTTAGCCCAGCAGCTTATTCAGAAAAAGTCAGGACAGGGGAGGGTGCTTGCTGTTGAGATACTTGTGCCAAATCCTGCAATAAGAAATCTTATCAGGGAAGATAAGATACATCAGATTTATTCCATGATGCAGACTGGTCAGGCAAAGTTCGGGATGCAGACAATGAATCAGTCTCTATTTGAGCTTTACACAAAGGGACTTATATCTTATGAAGATGCAATAGGCCGTTCTAATGTACCTGAAGAATTAATTACAATGCTTCAGAGAGTATCAGCAGCTGCTGGTAAAGGGAGGGGATAAGAAATGGCAATAATATTTCAGTGGTCTGGTAAAACAGCAGGGGGTACGATAGAATCAGGTGAGTTTACAGCGTCTACAAAAGAAGAGGTCATCGCACAACTAAGGAAGAAGAACATAACACCTACTTTGATTACTGAAAAAAAGGCTGCGAAAAAGCTATTCGGAGGTTTTGGCGCTGGTAGGGTTAAGGATAAGGATATAGTTGTATTCACAAGACAGTTTTCCACAATGATAGATGCAGGCCTCCCATTGGTTCAGGCACTGGATATCCTCTCAACGCAGGTCGAAAATAAGACGCTCGCAAAAGTATTGTTGCAGATTAAGGAGGATGTTGAGGCAGGTTCAACTTATGCTGATGCACTCAAAAAGCATCCGAGGACATTCTCTGATCTGTATGCAAATATGGTGGCAGCAGGTGAGGCAGGTGGTATACTGGATACGATCCTTAACAGACTTGCGGCGTATATAGAGAAGTCAATGAAATTAAAGAAAAAGGTTAAAGGTGCAATGGTATACCCGATAGTTGTTTCAACCGTAGCAATCGCAGCAATTGCGATTATAATGATATTTGTTGTCCCTACCTTTTCAAAGATGTTTGCTGCTCTTGGAGGAACACTCCCGCTTCCAACACAGATAATTATCAAAATTAGTAATTTCTTAGGTGGCATAGGCGGTCTTATGGTGTTTGGTGCTATAGTTGGAGTTGTCGTTTTTATAGTTCAGTTCAGGCGAACAGAAAAAGGCAAGGCAATAACAGACAGGATATTATTAAAGCTGCCTATATTCGGGGTGCTTATCAACAAGGTAGCTGTAGCTAAATTTACGAGGACACTCGGGACACTTATCAGCAGCGGCGTGCCAATATTAGACGGACTCGAAATAACAGCAAAAACAGCAGGCAATAAAGTAATTGAATATGCGATTATGGATGTAAGAAAATCGGTAACAGGCGGGAAGACCCTGGCTGAACCTTTAAGTAAAGCAAAAGTATTCCCCCCGATGGTCACACATATGATAGCGGTTGGTGAGTCAACAGGGGCACTCGATTCAATGCTCGGAAAGATTGCTGATTTCTACGATGATGAGGTTGATGCGGCGGTTAATAACCTTACAGCTATGATGGAACCCATGTTGATGATATTCCTTGGAGGTTCAGTTGGTTTTATAGTAGTAGCAATGTATCTTCCGATATTTAAACTCATTACACTCATAAAGTAAAGCTAAGGAGGTTAAGGTTAAGGCTGAGGTTGTGGAAATTCTAAACCTTGATCTAACCCTTAATCTAAACCTTATTACGTAATGACCGATAATGTTCTGATTAAAAAATTAAAAGCCCTTATCACTATAAGGGTTATCTTTGTCACTCTCCTTTTAGGCTCATTTTTTCTTCTTCAGGTTGGATATGGGAGTTTCCCTCACCCGCGCGCTACTTCAAACTTAATAATAGCACTTTATATTTTGACAATAGTTTATTCTGTTCTACTGGGCAGAATAAAAATATATGTTGTCCTTGCCTATGCCCAGCTTTTCATAGATGTCTTTGCCACAAATATGCTCATATATCTCACAGGGGGGATTGAGAGCTGGTTCTCATTCATTATGCCCTTAACAGTGATTTCAGCAAGTGTGGTCCTGAATAGGAGGGCAGGTTATGTAATTGCAACCTTAAATAGTATCCTTTACGGGACCATGATTGACCTCCAGTACTATAATCTTCTCCCCATAGAGTACAGTACAACACTTACAGAAAGAGACTTTCTTTATAATATCTTTGCACATATGTCGGCTTTCTACTTGGTAGCATTCCTGAGTGGTTATCTCTCTTCAAGACTTGAAAAAACTGCGAAGGCACTTGAACAAACTGATTTTAATCTCAAGGAACTTGCCCTGTTTAATAAAGAAATCATCGAAAATATACCTAGCGGCATATTCACAACAGATATCAATGGCGATATATTAGTATTTAACAAGGCTGCTGAAGATATAACAGGTGTTGGAAGGGGAACCGCCAAGGGCAAAAAGATTGATGAGATATTCCCTTTTATTAATCCTCCTGACTCCGCTTCTCTAAAGGAAGGGGGCAGGGGACTAACAGAACGGATGGAGGGTGTAATAAGACATCCCGAGGAAGGCGAGAGGATTATTAACCTGGTCATCTCGGTCCTTAAAGGTGTCGTAGGAGAGGAAACAGGTTTCATCGGAATATTTCAAGACCTTACGCATTTTAAGAAAATGGAAGCAGAGATGAAGCAGAAGGAAAAATGGGCAATGATTGGTGAGCTTTCAGCAAATATAGCTCATGAAATCAGAAACCCGCTTGCATCTCTAAAGGGCTCTGTAGAAATGCTGAGAGAGAACAGAGTTACTGAGGAACACAAAGGGAGATTGACAGAGATAGCTTTAACAGAGATGGAGAGGTTGAACAAGATAATTACGGATTTTCTGACATATTCACGGCCAAGGGCTGCTGAATTTAATATATTTGATCTTAACCTTGTACTTGATGATACCCTTGAATTACTTAAAAATACGGTGCCTGTCAGAAATGACATCACTATCAGAAAAAATTTTATAGGAACACTCCCTGTGAATGCTGACCACCAGAAATTACGCCAGGTCTTCTGGAATCTCGGGATGAATGCCATAGAGGCAATGCCTGACGGGGGAGAACTTTTGGTCAGTACAAAGAAAGGGGATGATTTTGTTGAGGTGGTCTTCCAGGATACAGGTGTCGGCATATCAAAGGAAAATATAGGGAAGATATTTTATCCATTTTTTACAACAAAGGAAGAAGGCACCGGACTTGGTCTGGCTATCGCATACAGGATTATCGAAGAACACAAAGGGGAAATAAGTATTGTTAGCGATCCCGGTGAAGGCACAGTCTTTAAGGTTATAATACCCAATGGCAATGGAAGATCTTAATAAAGGGAAAATCCTGGTCATAGAGGATGAGAAGAGCATGCGGGAAGTGCTGGGAATCCTTCTCGAAGGTGAAGGCTATGACGTTACCCTTGCTGCTGGCGGCGTTGATGGCATGGGTCTGCTTAACAGGGATATATTTGACATGATAATTACAGACATTAAGATGCCAAAGGTTAACGGCTTTGAGATACTTAAAAGAGTGCATGAATTCTCTCCTGATACCCTTGTGATTATGATAACAGCATTCGGGACAACAGAATCGGCAATAGAGGCGATGCAGATGGGTGCGTATGATTATATCCACAAACCATTTAAAGTAGATGAGATACGGCATGTGGTTAGAAAGGCATTCGAAAAACGTAAGCTCAAAAAAGAAGTTTCGATACTCCGTGAAAAAATAAAAACGACATACGAATTAGGGAATATCTTCTGGAAAAGCTTTAAGATGCAGGAGCTTTTGAACATCATACCAAGAATAGCTCAAAGCAATTCCAATGTCCTTATAACTGGTGAAAGCGGCACCGGTAAGGAGTTGGTTGCAACAGCAATTCACAATCTCAGCCTGAGGAAAGAAAAAAACCTTGTTGCCATAAATTGTGCAACATTCCCTGAGGGTCTTTTGGAGAGCGAGCTTTTCGGACATATGAAAGGTGCGTTTACAGGGGCTGTCTATAACAAACAGGGACTCTTTGAGATAGCAGATAGCGGAAGCATTTTTCTTGACGAGATTTGCGACATGTCAATCAATCTTCAGGCAAAACTACTCAGGGTGCTCGAAAACAACACGTTCAGGAGGGTTGGCGGCACGACTGATATTAAGGTTGACGTAAGGATAATCTCTGCTACAAATAAAGACCCTAAAGGAGAAATTGCATCGGGTAATTTCAGGGAGGATTTATATTACAGGTTGAATGTGGTCCCTCTGCATATCCCCCCTCTGAGGGAGAGGAGAGATGATATCCCGCTGCTTGTAGAGCATTTTCTTGCAAAGTTCTCGCCTACAAAAAGGCAGGTGTCTCCCGAGGTAATGAAACTTTTTATGGAATATCCATGGAGAGGGAATGTAAGAGAGCTTGAAAATGTCATAGAAAGGATTCTGTTATTAACAGAGAAGGAAGAGATAGCTGCGGAAGATGTGCCGCAGGAGATACGAAAATTCAAGGAGGATATTAAGCATATCCCTGAACTGGCGGCTGGGAGGGTAGACCTGAACCGCATTATAGAAGATATAGAGAAGAATTATCTCTTTAATGCACTTAAAGTAGCAAATGGAAATAAGACGGAGGCAGCAAGATTGTTGAATCTCTCATTTCGTTCATTCAGACACAGACTTTCTAAATATGGTATAAAATAATAATATGAAACTTGGCGAAGTTTTAGTTAAAGAAGGGCTGATTACAAAGGAACATCTGAGACTTGCCCTTGAAAGGCAGGTCATATTCGGCGGGAGGATAGGGACAAACATTGTTGAACTCGGAATCCTTACAGAGGATGAATTTACAAAATTTCTGAGTCGCTATCTGAAAATCCCGGTGGTGGAATCTTCGCAGTTAGCCGGCATAGAAGAGGAAACCATTGCATCTATAAGCAGGGATATGGCAGAGAAATATAAGGCCATCCCGTTCAAAAAAGAGAAGAACAGGCTCCATGTAGCAATGCTTGACCCCAAGGACATAGGTGCAGTGGATGAATTCAGGTTCACCAGTGGCTATGACATAATACCTTATGCTGCGTCGGAACTCAGGATTCTTTATGCTCTCGAGAAATACTACGGGATTAAAAGGGACCTCAGGTATATAAGTATCTTTGACCGGTTTGAAGAAGAGGAAAAAAAAGTTGTTACAGGTTCTGATGATCTGAAAAAGGTAAAAGAGGCATTTGCAGATGTAAAGGATAAAGAAGAGATTGCAGGGCTCCTCATAAGTGAAGCGCAGAAGGCTGCGAAGAGAGTTGCTCTATTTATAGTGAAAGGCAATAACGTATCAGGCTGGAAATCAAAGGGCATAAGCGCTGAAGGAGTCGACATTAATACAACACTCCCTTCAATATTTAACGAAGTGCTCGCCAGAAAGGCATATTACAGAGGCCCTGTTCTCAAGGTGCCTGGCAACGAAGAACTTATAAAGATGCTCTCGGGAACCCCTCAGGACAGCCTGACAATCCCGATAAATATAAGAGAAAGGGCAATTGCCCTTCTCTATGCCGACAACGGTAATAGTTCAGTCCTTGACGCAAATCTCAATTATCTTAATACAATAGTTTCAATAGCTTCAATAGCATTTGAGATATTGATACTCAGGAAAAAAATAATGGATATATAAGCAAAAGATTCTCTACAAATTGTTTTTTTTGGCTTGACAAAAGGTGTTCTTCTTGATAGTGTTATTGCAGTTATTTAGCATTACTTTCCAAATGAAAGGGGGGAAAATTAATGACAAAGGCGGAGCTCATCGACAAGATAGCTTCAGGTGCAGCGCTCAGCAAAACAGATGGGGCAAAGGCGCTTGATTCAACTTTAAATGCGATTAAGGCATCATTAAAAAGAGGGCAGAAAGTTACGCTTGTTGGGTTTGGAACATTTTCAACTACAAAGCGTAAAGCAAGAAAGGGTCGTAATCCAAGGACAGGGCAGGTTATTAATATCCCTGCTGCAAGAGTACCAAAGTTTACATCTGGCAAGGCACTTAAGGATGCAGTAAGGTAAATCATTGTTTTTAAATATCTTTAGGGGGCAGCTTTAGAAGCGTCTCTTTTTACCCCGTTAGAAAATTTTCTTTCTAACGGGGCTTACTTTTTAAATAGGTCTTCTAATTTTTTTCTTGCATCTTCTTTTTTGTTTTCTGCCGACATTCCGCTACTTTCTTTAAATATAAAGAAGTCGCAGAAATTTGTCTTATCCCTCGTCCTCTGAAACTCAGACCTGGGCTCAAGACACTTGTTGTGGGACGATTCGGAATAGAACTTACAGTTCAGACATATGTGTAAGTCCCCTCCGCATTTAGGGCATGTGGCTTTTCTTGAAAAGTATTTATCAACCTCGATTTCTTTTTTACACAATGCACAGATCTTCATTTGCTCACCTCTTTAGTTTTTCTTTTGCATATTTTTCCCTGACAAACCTCTCCTCATCTTCTTTATTTTTCAACCGACCCCTGAGTTTTTCGTCAAGAAGTTCATTAAGGAGCCTCGAATAAGCAGGCCCGGGCTGGATGCCTATCATCTTCAGATCGTCACCCTTTAAAATTGGTTTTATCTTTCTTAATTCTATAAGGTATTGTGATATAGACTTCTGTTTTTGTTTGTTTTTGCTGACAGCCATCGAAAATAAGAGCGTCTCGAGGCTTATGCCTTTAAGAAGGTGATATAAATCAGCAGGGTCATCCAGAGGGAGTTTGTTTAAAACATCCTTTGACTGAGACATGCCTTTTATGATCATTTCACTTATTTTAGGGGGGGCTGCCAGCCTTTCAATAGCAGCCTTCCTTTCTTCATCCTTAAGACCTGATAACAGTGCCATCAGATAGAGGACTCCTCTGTCGGGGTTCTCTTCAAGGAAGAGGAGGTTAAACCAGGCTAAAGTTTCGAACATTGACTGGAGTGTTGATTCGAGTTCAGCATTGAAAGTAAGGTTTGGGTGTATCACTTTTAACAGACCGAATTCAGAGAGTCTCTTGAGTGTCTTGACCGGTTCTGTCTCGCTGAATGCAAGCAGAAGCTCTTCATACAGCCTTGCCCCCGATAGTCTGTTAAACAGATCCATCTTGATAGTTGATTTAATAAGATTTTCTGTGTGCTTGCTCAGCTTGAAGCCAAACCTCTCAGAGAATCTCACCGCCCTGAATGCCCTTGTCGGGTCTTCGATAAAACTCAGGTTGTGAATGACCCTTATGGCCTTCTCTCTTAAATCCCTCTGTCCGCCGAAGAAATCTATCAATAACCCAAAATCTTTAAGGTTAAGCTTCACGGCGAGGGTGTTAATTGTAAAGTCCCTTCGATAGAGGTCTTTTTTTATGGATGAAGTTTCTACTGTTGGGAGGGCTGCCGGAAACTCATAATACTCTGTCCTTGCAGTTGCCACATCGAGTTTGAGTTTGTCAGTGATTATTTTGGCAGTGCCAAACCTCTCATGTGTTCTCACTCTTGCATGCAGCCTTTCCCCAAATGCCTTTGCGAATGCAATCCCATCTCCTTCTACAACAATATCTATGTCGAGGTTCTCCTCACCCCTCAACAGGTCTCTCACAGAGCCACCAACAAGATACGCATTAATCCCGAGTTGGTCTGCGACCTCTCCTGCAAGTTTAAGCAAGTCATATATCTCTGATGGGAATTTTTCTTTGAGCAGCAAAGCAATATTTTTCCCGATAGATGGTTTTTCTTTTGACTCGGCCTTTTCGAGCCTGCTGCGCCTTAAAAACTCTTCATATAAGGTTCTGAGAAGGTCTGTTCTCGTTATTGCTCCTGTAATCTTTCCATCTTCTATTACAGGCATAAATCTCTGGTTTTGCTCTATCATTATAAGCTCTATTTCTCTGATAGATGTATCGGGGCTGACTGTCGCTGCATCGGTTGTGCAAAAATCTATAGCTTTACTTTTACCAAATCCGTGAAAGAGCGCTTTTTCAACTATCTCACGTGATATCAAGCCAATATATTTTGCGTTTTTTATAACTGGCAGGACATTCACTCCATATTTCGTCATCGTTGTCTCTATTTCTTTTATTGTGCTGTCCCAATTTATGCTGACAACAGGACTTGTCATGATATCAGATGCAACCTTACCTGGCTTCACATCTTTGAGTATCACCTTTGCGAGTTTCTCATCGAGCATCTCAAGCGACGCTTCCTTAATAGTTGCAGAGGCTGCTGTCGGGTGCCCACCCCCGCCGAATTCTTCCATTACATCTGCAACGTTGAGCTCTGGCACGCGACTCCTTGCAACCATGAGTATCTTCCCTTCCATGCTGAGGAGTACAAATAACGCATCTATGTCTTCCATCTCCATCATTCTATGAGCAAGATGAGCTGCGTCACCAAGATAGCTCTCGCGCGAGGCCTTTGCTATCCTTATCCTTATCCCCCTTATTATTAGCTCTTTTGATGACTGTACAAGCTCGTTGAGGAGGTCAAGTTCTTCACGGCTAAGCTCCATTCTGAGAAAAGATGACACGATATTCAGGTTTGCACCGTGCTTGATAAGATATGCAACAGCAAGAAGGTCCCTTTCTGTTGTTGATGGGAAAAGAAGCGAGCCCGTCTCCTCATAAATACCAAGGCAGAGGATGGTTGCCTCCATTGGTGATGGATGAAGCTTCTTAGCTTTTAATATCTCTGAAAATATGGTTGCTGTTGCCCCGACTTCCTCGATAACCTCTACGCTGCCACGTATATCTTCTTTTGTAAAAGGATGGTGGTCATATATCCTGATATCTATGCCCGGCTTAGAGATTATTTCTGCAAACTGTCCTATCCTGTTTGAGTTTTTTGTATCAACTATGATGAGCCGCGTAATAACTGAAAGGTCAATATCTTTAATGCGCTTAATCTCGACAGGTTTGAATGCCTCTATGAAGTCCCTGAGTTTTTTCTCCTGAGAGCCTGCAAATACTATCTCCGCCCCGGGATAGAGCTTCTTTGCAGCAACCATTGAGGCAAGACAATCAAAGTCCGCATTAATATGAGAAGTGATAATCTCCACACTATGGATACCCTAACTCCATACCCTAATCTGATCTCTACCGCTGTTTTTTGCATTGAACAGGGCGTTGTCAGCAAAGGTTATGAGGTCATCCTGTGTTTTTATTTTCTTATTAGGATAATAGGAAATCCCTATGCTAACAGTGATCCCTTTTTTGTTTTTCAATGACTTAAATCTCTGTCCTTTTATAATCTGTCTTAATCTTTCAGCCTCTGCTGTAGCGCCTTCTTTAAAGGTCTGGGTCAGAAGCACTATAAACTCTTCTCCGCCGTATCTCGCAAACACATCACTTTTTCTCGTATGCTTTTTCACACACTGTGCAAATTCCCTTAGAACCATATCACCAATCCTGTGGCCATAAGTGTCATTTATTTTTTTAAAATAATCGATATCAAACATGATACAGCTAAGCGGTGTTTTATATCGCTGAGACCTGCTGAATTCTTCTTCGAGCCTGTGGTAAAAATATCTGATATTATAGGTGCCGGTAAGGTAGTCGGTTATAGCGAATTTCTCTAATTTTGTTTTTTCTGTCGCAAGTTTTTCATAAAGGAAAGCATTATACAGAGTATTGGTGGAGGCGTTAGCAATGGCATTGCATAACCTTATCTCCCTTTGTGTAAAGGTATGACCTGCCCTTGAAGTCCTCAAGAATAACGTGCCGATAACCTCGTTCCTGAAAATAACAGGGACTACCACGATGGAGCGGATCCCGAGAGGTGCAATAACAGACCTGACTTCTTCAAGCAACGGGTCCTTTAATGCATCTTCTATAATCACAGTGCTTTTGGTACTGAGAGCTTTTCTTATCTCAGGGTATTTTTTAAGGTCTAATTTTATGTTTGTTATCTTAGGGTCTTCGTAGGTAGAGATAACATAGGCATGTCTCTGCTCTTCAATAGGGATGCTTATTATAGAGCATCTTGTGACATCGATAATGTCTGCTATCTTCTTTACAACAAAATATAAGACCTCTTTTGGGTCAAGCGTTGAGGAAACGAGATGCACCAATTCTACAATCGTCTCCAGGTCCTTCTTTTCCCTGTAAATATTTTCGAACCAGTTTTTTTTCTTTATAGCTATCCTGAGTTTGTGTTCAAAATCTTCTTTATGAAAAGGGCTGATAAGATAGCATTCAATATCACACTTTATAACAGAGCGGATACCATTAGTAATATCTCCGGACACCATTACTATCACAGGGCATCCCATTTCTGATGGTTTGATCCTCTCAAGGTCATCAGGGGTGCCAACAACAATGGCAGCAGGGTTCTTCTTAATCTCCTTCTGGAGTGCCTTTTCGTCTTTTATAAAGATTGCTGAGTAATTATCGTTATCTTTAAAAAAGTTACTCAGAAATTCGAGGCTTTCCTTGTTTTTGTCGTATATTACTATCTCTTTTCTCATTTTACCTAAATTATATAATAAAAGCTGGCATATTGCCAAATTGGCAACAATAGGTATTGTCTGGCATCCTTAATTAGGAGGATAGTATATATTTTATTTTTATAGACGGGAATATGTCAGAAAGTTCCTTTGGAAATCTGCCTCTCAGTATATCGATTATAGAAAATCTCTCCTTTTTACTTACCACCTCTGGCTCTCCTTTTATGCCGGCAAGTTTTGCAGCAACAACTACAGCGTCCTCGAGATCGCCAAGCTCGTCAACAAGCCCTGCATCAAGTGCCTGTTTGCCTGTGAATATCCTTCCGTCAGCGAGTTCCTTTACATTATCAAAAGGCATATTCCTGCCCTCAGAAACAGCCTTTATAAATTGTCCATGCACATCATCGAGTACGCCCTGCAGTATTATCCGCTCTTCTTTGCCCATTTTTCTGAATGCAGATGCAATATCCTTATGTCTGCCGCTCTTTATCGTTTCTGTTTTTACGCCGATTTTATTCATAAGCCCTTCTATATTGGGTATTTCCATTATTACACCAATAGAGCCTGTCAATGTCCCTGGATTTGCAATAATTCTATTAGCAGGTGCCGAGATATAATAGCCGCCAGAGGCTGCAATAGAACCCATTGAGACAATTACCTTCTTTTTTGAGGTCGCTTTCTTTACCTCTTCATATATCTCCTGTGACGGGGCAACAGCACCACCTGGGCTATCTACACGCAGTACGACTGCCTTTATTGACGGGTCTTTGATATAATCTTTTATTTCCTCAATAGGATTTTTAGAATCTATTATTGGACCTTCGATGCGCACAACAGCCACTTTTTCTTTAAGTGAGATATTCTTCTGGAAGATGGCAAATACAATACTGAATACTATCAGCAGTATCAGAACCCCTGTAAAGATAAGACAGGCTTTTTTCATTGTGCCTCCGTTTTAATATTTTTCATGCTGAGACCGATCTTCCTGTCTTCAAGGTCGATTTTTATTATCCTTGCCAGTAATGTGTCACCTTCCTTTAAAGGTTCATCTGCCTTTATAACCTCTGAAGAATAAATCAGCCCCTCAACCTCGCCTTCAATCTCTACAAAGATTCCAAAATCTGTCAACCTCAGAATCTTACATTTCACCTCATCTCCGAGTTTGAATCTTTCGGGTATCTCTTTTAACCACGGGTCAGGTGTAAGCTGTTTTATCCCCAACGCTATTCTTTCTTTATCAGGTTCTATGCTGAGGACAACGGCATTCACCTTTTGTCCTTTTCTGATAACCTCTGATGGATGTTTGATGTGTTTTGTCCATGAGATATCAGATATATGTATGAGACCATCCACACCCTCATTAAGGCCAACAAATACGCCAAACTCTGTGATGCTTTTCGCCTTGCCCGTTATCTTCTGCCCGATTTTATATCTCTGTGCAACAAGCTCCCATGGACTTGGTTTAAGTTGTTTTATACTCAACGAGAGACGGCGTTCATTTTTGTCAACCTTTAAAATAACTGCCTCGACTGTTTCTCCTATCGAGAGGTATTTTGATGGATGCTTTGGCTTTGGCAGCCAGTCAAGTTCTGATATATGAACAAGGCCTTCGAGTCCTTCTTCAAGCTCTATGAATGCACCATACTCTGTTATGTTTACAATCTTCCCTTTTATTTTTTTGCCCACAGGATATTTTTCATCAATAGTGCTCCACGGATCAGGCTTTTTCTGTTTGTACCCTAATGTCACTCTCTTCTGCTCTTCATCGTATTTGAGCACAATGACATCAATCTCATCACCCACAGCAAAGAATTCCGAGGGATGCGTTACTCGCCCCCATGATATATCCGATATATGAAGGAGGCCGTCAATCCCGCCAAGGTCTATAAAGGCCCCGTAGTCCGTGATATTTTTAACAACGCCATGGAGTATGGCACCTTCTTTTAGCTTTTTAAGGGTTTCTATTTTTTTTCTTTGTCTTTCTTCTTCAATAATCGCTTTGTGTGAGACTATGACATTTGATCTCTTATTGTTTAACTTAAGCACTTTGAAAAGCATACATTTATCGAAAAGACTGTCAAAATCCTTGACAATTTTTACATCTATTTGAGAACCGGGCAGGAATGCTGTAACTCCAAGTATATCTACTGAAAGCCCGCCCTTTGTTTTCCTGGGTTCCGACAATGCCACTTTTGCGGTCCGTCGATCCGAAGGCCAGATGGAGCTGAACATACCGGCTTTCACGCTGGTAACCACCGATGATCTGAACCTTATTCACAAGCCCACCGATGAGCCTGAAATCATGGATTACGACAACATGGCCGCATTCACCAATTATTGTGCAGGTCTGGTTTACTGGCTGTCGGGCCATCCCTTGAAAATCAACTGGGACCATAAGGCTTTCCGAAAAGCTCTCCAGCGGTAGATTGGTACGATTTGACACTAAAAAAGCCGGCTTAAGCCGGCTTTTTTGTGCCCGGGACCGGAGTCGAACCGGTACAGCCGCAATTGGCTACTGGATTTTAAGTCCAGCGCGTCTACCAATTCCGCCACCGCGGCGATTCTAACCCGTGGAGATGATGGGAGTTGAACCCATGTCCAGTCGGTTTATCTGAATACATTTACAAAAGTAGACCGATTTTATTGTTTGATTCCAACCATCAGAAACCGGACAAAAGCGATTGAAACGATCCTTGTCGCAGGCCATGACTTCGGCATAGGTGCGAGGCGGCAGGGCGCTGAAATACACACCGAACATACCGCCCACGTTTTGCGCGCAGAAGGTCACGCCCGCTGCGTGCGCGGCTTCGGTCAGCCCGTAGCAGAGTTGTTCCGTGTGCTGGGTGAGCGCTTCGTAAAAACCGGGCTGCTGCACCAGCTTCAAG
>JAKALU010000044.1:2607-17032 GCA_021824065.1 Nitrospirota bacterium | reverse complement strand
AACTATGCCTGATTGTGGAGGTGTTACAGGCTTAAGCCTCATATCAAGAAGGAAATGCAAACGGTTCCCCCGCTCTATGCCATTAATAGATGTACGGTAACTCCTGTGTCCGTATTTTAAGCGTACAGGCACAGACCTGAATACCTCTGCATGTTCTACCCCTCTCAGACCCTTAAGCTCATAAACAGCCTTTCTCGATGTCGGCTCTGTGAAGGTGACTGACATATCCTCCTGCTGTGAAAGTCTGAACTGTATATCCACCATGAAGTCAACAGCGTCCTTAAAAAATCCGCTCGTCATCATGATAGCACAAGCAAGTGCAATACCCAAGACAGAAAGGAATGCCTTTACAGGTCTTCTCTCTAAGTTCCTCAATATTATCCTTGTTGGCTGTGAGAGGAACCGTCCGAGTCCTATCTTCTCGACTATCGTTTTCTTGAATCTTGCTGGAGGTTCAGGCCACATAGCTTTTGCAGGCGGAACCTTTGCAGCATTCCATACAGAATGCACTGTTCCGAGTAGCGCTGAACCAATTGTGACGAGTGAAGCTATTCCGACAACAGAAGGCCTGAGCTCATATATGAGATAAGGGAAACGGTAAAATTCCATGTAGATTTCCCCAAGACCCTTCCCAAACCATATTCCAACACCAATTCCTCCTCCAAGCCCTATGAGCACTATCATGATAATCAGCTTCACGTAATGAATTCCTATATCAAGAGTGGAATATCCGAATGCCTTTAGTGCTGCTATCTGTTCTCTCTGTGTGGATACCGTCCGGTTTATCACGACATTTAGCAGGAATGCCGCGACTCCGATGAATATAGCAGGGAATATCTCTGCAAACCTCTGGAGCTGGCGGAATTCTTCTGAGAGGAATCGATTGGATATCTGGTCTTTCCGTCCGTAAGAACCAAGCCCTCCGTATTCATCAAGGATGTTATCTATCTTAGCGAGTATGTCATTAAGGTTAGCATGAGGAGAAAGTGTGAGAACAAGGTCATTAAAAGCACCCTTCATGTCATAAGCTGTTCCAATCGCATTTCTTCCCATCCAGAGAATGGCGTAACGCTTGAAGTCAGGGCTTATCGCGCCAGGCCTTACCTGAATCACGTATTCAGGTGAAAGGGCTGTTCCCACTATAACGAGTTTTTTTAATCTTCCGTTTATTATAGCGCCAAAACTGTCTCCTATGGAGAACCTGTGCGCATCGGCAAAAGCCTCGCTAACAACAACCTCATCATCCTTCCATGGGTCGACCATTCTGCCTTTCCTTATGTAAGGCCTGTTCAGCAGAGGTTTGCCGTCATCAGGCACAGATACGAGCCTCGCTGTCACAGGCTCAGGGAAACCCTTTATATCGAGCTTTACATCAGCAACAACACGGGTCTCTACGGTATCAACGCCGGGTATTTCTGATATCCTGTGTTTGATGCTTTCCGGAGCTCTTTTTAAAGAGATGAAGACATCTCCGAAGCGATAGTCCCTGTAGAAGATGTCTCTTGTCAGGGTTAATGAGTTCATCGTGCTTAAAAACATGACAAGGGTGGAGACACCGCTCAATATCACAAGAATGATAGCGAATGCCTGCCCTTTCATCTTCCACAGATCGCGCCAGAGCTTATGATCAAGAGCCTTCATATTACCAGTGAAGTTCCCTCGGAGGTTTTCTAACCGGGTTTTTTGTTATCTCTGAGATCAGCCCATTGCTTAAGTGAATTACTCTGTCTGCCATTCCTGCTATGTCCACATTATGAGTGATTATTATCGTGGCAGTGCCGAGTTCTCTATTAACCCTTTCGAGAGCCTCAAGCACCACTATTTCTGTTCGAGGAGTCCAATGCGCCAGTAGGCTCATCGCATAGAAGCACCTCTGGATTTTTTGCTATAGCGCGTGCTATTGCAATGCGCTGCTGTTCTCCTCCTGAGAGCTGCGAAGGAAAATGTCCGAGTCTTTCTCCAAGCCCGACTATCGAAAGAGCATCCTCGGGCTTCATAGGGTTTTTCGCAATCTCTGTAACTACGGAGACGTTTTCGAGCGCAGTAAGGCTCGGTATAAGGTTATAGAACTGGAATACGAACCCCACATGGTATCTTCTGTAATCAGTAAGCTCCTTTTCTGTTGCTTTTGTAATGTCTTTCCCTCTGTACTCAACATATCCTTCTGTTGCAGTATCAAGACCCCCGAGGATATTGAGTAGTGTGGATTTGCCACTTCCAGAGGGGCCCAACAGCACGATGATCTCACCTGAGTAGAGTTCGAGGTCAACTCCTCTGAGTGCATGAACCTTAACCTCTCCCATCTCATAGACCTTTTTGAGCCCTTTGGCCTTGAAGACGGTCTCTTCTGAAGCAGTTGTTTGTATGGGATTTTCATCTGCTCTGTTCTTCATTATAAGAAATTATATCGTATATCTTTCTCATCGACTACCAAAAATTTCCTTTTTATTATAAAATCCATCTATGAATTAATCCGTAATCCCCCTCGTCTTCCTTTTCCGCACTCAGGCGGATTCGCCGAGGAGAAAGGGAAGGGGAGTAAATTCCCTATTTTTTAAAGAGGGGTTAGGGGAGATTACTAAAAAATTGATAAGTCGAGAGGTATTTTCAGTGAAAAAGATTGAAGATGTTGTTAAGTTTCATGGGCATGTTTGCCCCGGGCTTGTTCTTGGCTACAGGGTGTCTGCCTTTGCCATGAAAGAGCTCGGCAGGAAAGCAAAGGATGAGGAGATTGTTGCAATTGTTGAGAATAACTCATGTGCTGTTGATGCGGTTCAGGTCATGACAGGATGCACATTCGGAAAGGGCAACCTCATATTCAAAGATTACGGGAAGCAGGTCTACACATTCATAAAAAGACCTTCTAACAGAGCAGTAAGAATATCAATTGACTGGACACCGCCTCCCGAGTCAGAAAAGGAAAAAGAGATATGGCAAAGGTATATGAAGGGTGACCATTCAGATACAGTTTTAAAGGCTGTCCACAAAAGAAAAACGCGGAAGATGGATTCCATTCTGAAGACAAAAGATAAGGATTTGTTTAGGGTAAAACATATAAGGATGTCGTTGCCAGAGGAGGCAGAGATATATCCGAGTATAAGGTGTGAGGTATGTAAGGAAAAGACAATGGAGCCGAGGCTGAGGGTGAAAAACGGAAAGATGGTTTGCATTCCGTGCTTTGACTCTCTTTCCCTTCCTTGAAACTTTGCCCTTGACAGGGCGTTAATAAAAAGTTACACTTTAGTATAACTTTAAAAGGAGCATTACCATGCGCTTTGCGGGCGTTAAAGAACTCAAACATGAGACTATGGACATTCTGAAGGAATCCAAAAAAGGCGACATCATCATCACCGCCTACGGCAAACCCACCGCAGTGCTTCATTACATAACCGAAGAAGACCTTGCGGATTATCTTATTGAAAATGATCCTGACTTTAAAATGAGAATCGAAGAGGCGTTTGCTGAATATAAGTCTCGCGGCGGCATCTCAGCCGATGCCCTGATAAAGAAGCTCGAAAAGCGCCGTGGAAGAAAAAAAGTATAAAGTCATATTCAGCCCTTCTGCCCAGCGCGATATAGAAAGGTTCGAGGCTGATGACGCCTTACAGCTTGTAAAAGATATTAAGACCTATCTGGAAACTTCGCCCCTGCCAATCGGAAAAACACGGATAAAGAAGCTAAGCGGTTTTAATCCGCCCCTGTATCGTCTGAGAAGCGGCGATTTCATGGCCTATTACAGAATTTTTTCTAAAGGAGTTGTTATTCTGGCCATTACTCACAAAAAAGACAGTGAGAAAATTTTAAAGAAGCTGCAGTAGCAGGGTGTCTGCCTTTTTATTTTTTGAGACTTGCCGACTTTCTGACTTTCAGGCTTCCGCGCTTGCAGACTTTGGGCTGGTTTAAGTATGGTGTTCCAGAATGGGATTTTCCCAGAATGGGATTTAAGTCCCCTCTCTTTTGTATTGATTATATTCATCGGTTAACCATTTAACTATAGCTTTTCCCATATGTTTTGTTCGTTCTGGGAATACAGATTTTCCAGTTTGAAAGTTAATTGCAATAGGATACTTTGAAGTAGGCACTGTAAGGTCTTCAGATTTGTAGTCTAAGTACGCCCAAATGTGTAACAAATGGTTGTTCACAGCAACTTCGCCTTTAATACTGTATTGCTTTTTTCCTCTATTCCGATATACAGTCCTTATACACTTCTCTGGCCATGGCTTTGGTCTGAACTTATCTAAGTTATTCCGTATAAATTCCACAATTTGTTTTTCATTTGGAGGAGGTCCTGGGGTTACATCCCAGGTATTCCAAGTAACCCATTTATCAATTTCAATCCCATGCTTGTAATATTTCCCATCAAAAATAACACCAAGCCATAATTCCTCATCGTCCATTTCATTAAAAGTGTCTGAAAGGGTGCATGAAAATATTTCCAGTTTTTGTCCAGCAATTGAAGAAACTAATTTGTGCTCATAAAGAGGAAACCCTTTATGGTAACTGCGAACCAAGTCTATTCGTCTGATTATCTCCTTATAAGGTGTTACCTCACTAGGAAGATTTTCCTCTTTAGCCAAAGTAGTTACAAGATGTTTACAAAATCGTCGGAGGTCCTCAGTGGGATAACTACGACGCACCTCTTCAAATTCGCGACAGGTACAAGTTAACTTTTTAATATCAACACTGTAATATTTATTCGGCTCTGTAAAACTTTCAACAGACAATCTGTTTTGTAAATCTTGTTTGTTATAACTGGTTGAACAGATTTGTTTTTATTACTATAAATGCCAGATGAATGCTTGTTTTTATAGCGGAGAAAAATATATATAAGCGCACCTGCAATAATGGTGATAAAAATTGCTATTTTCATTCTTCTAATAAATAATTAAATAAAATAAATTGGGGATAACCGGAACTCATCTCATATTTTTCATGTTCCTTAATTACAACCCCCAAAGTTCCCTCTCCCAAAACCTGCCAGAATTATAACATTTAAAAAGTCCATAGTTCCATAGCGCAGAAGTGCCATAGAACAAAAGTTCAGAAGTGCAAAAGAGCGGAAGTCATAAGTTAGCAAGCGGGAAAGAGCAGAAATGGCAAAGTGTCAGAGGGTCAGAGGAGAGGGCTAAAGAAGTTTTAATAAGTCGGCTCGTGTCATTTCCACATCCCTTAAAATCTTTGACAGAAGACCCGGGCCGATTGTTTCACCTGAATGCACTGGAACTACTGTTGACCGGCCGTCCTGATGTTTCAGGAAAACATGACTGCCTCTTTGTCTTTCAACAATGAAGCCGGCTTTCTTTAATAAAGAGATGATTTCTTTCCCTGTCAGCGAGGGGAGCTTGGTCATACAGCGATTTTTTGGACGCCGACAAGGTGTGTTTGAGGATGTTTCTTTTTCTCAACTTCAAGGCAAAGCTGAATTGCCTCTTTGATTCGTTCCATTAGGGTGTCGAGAGACTTCGCCTGCGTATGACAGCCTTTGAGTTCAGGCACTTCTGCTATAAAGTATCCTTCTTCGTCTTTCTCTATTACCACTGTAAACTCTTTAGCCATTTTTATCTCTCCTTAACCTTGATTCTATTATTATATCAAAACAAAAGTTTTTTCTAACCCTCTCCCAAAACCTCCCCATTATAACAAAAAAAACAAAGAATGGTGAATGGGTGAATAGGTGAATGGGGAATAAGCAAGGGCGGAAGGGTGGAAGCATAAAAGCAATAGGAACTTAAGCTATACCTTTAAAAATATCAGGCTTATCAGTGGCAATGCCGTCAACGCCTTTGGCAATGTATTCTTTTGCTTCTTCTTTTGTATTGATGGTCCAGACGATTACCTTGAGATTTTTTTTGTGCGCCTTTTCGACATCTTTTGTATGAACGAACCTGTAAAGTGGGACGAGGTACCGGGCATTCAGGTTCAGGGCTGCTTCGATGGGATTTTTGAATTTCGAATAAATAAGGCCGGTTTCGATTTTCTTATTTAACTTTCTTACATTTGAAAGTGCCTCTTCAAGAAAGGAAACAACAATGACCCTATCTAAAAGTTTTTCTTTCCTAATTACATCCAGCACCTTCTTTTCATAACCAACCCCTTTCAATTCCAAAAGGATTTTTTCGACCCTTCCGTCAATGAAGTGCAGGGCTTCTTCAAGGGTGGGGATTTTGTTTTCGGTCAGTTCTTTAAGTTCTTTTAATGTCGCCTCGTTCACACTAACATCTTTGCTTAAGATTGTCATCATGGCAGACAATCAATTTGCTGTCTCTGGATTTTCTCACATCTAATTCTACGGCATTCACGCCCAGTTCAATTGCCTTTCTGAAACTTTCGAGTGTATTCTCTACTTCGTATGCCCTTGCTCCACGGTGGCCTACTTTCAGGAACATGGTATTTCTCCTTCTAATCATCCCCTCTCGGTTTTAAAACTTCTCTTATTAATCTTAAAGTTCCTACAGGCCCGTAACTCTGAAGGATTGTCCTGAATTTTGAAAACCACGAATATGCAAAATCAAGCGGCGCCTGAATATTCTTATCCCATGCATAATCATATTCCCATACCCTACTGTTGCCAGCGCCGAGTTTCTTTAAAATCTCCCAGGTCTTTTCCTTATCCTTATCCAGAGAATAAACACATATAGCGCTCGGGTCTTTATTCCAGTATTTTGCGCTCTGAATCTCTCCTGAATCTATGAAGGGTTCCAGTTTTTTGGCAAGCTTTACTATCCTGTCTTTTTTGTCAAAAATTATCCACTTGCCTCCATGCCTCATCCATTCGTTTCTGTCTATAACCCTCTCAGCATCAGGCAGAAACCATGTCCATAGCATGTCTTTGACTTTATGCATAAAACTCCTATATGAAAATTCTATCAGATGCCGGGTAAAAGGAATAGAACCCGTTTAGAAAATCGCCAATTGACAATTTTATGAAATCTGATACTGTTTTATTAGAAGATGGGCAGGCTTATCGAAGAGCTAAATTTAAGGGGAAAGTACTTTATATTCAAAGACAGGGCTGAGGCTGGAAGATTACTTGCCATGAAGCTTTCAGACTATTTATCCTCAGATGCGCTGGTCTTAGCCATACCAGCAGGCGGTGTCCCTGTGGCATACGAGATAGCAAAGAGCCTGAAACTTCTTATGGATATCATCATCATAAGAAAGATTCATATACCAGGCACAACAGAGGCAGGTTTCGGGGCAATAGGGCCTGATGGAGAGGTAATCTTTAATGAGAGGCTCCTGAGAAGTTTGGGGCTGTCAAAAAATGAAGTCGAAAACAAAGTAGAAGAAGCAAAAAAAGTACTCTCAGCAAGAGATAGGTTATACAGGAAGGGGAGGCCATTCCCTGACATAAGAGAAAAGACCGTGATCCTTGCAGACGACGGTCTTGCTTCCGGATACAGCATGTCAGAGGCAGTAAGATTCGTAAAGAGAAAAAATGCCAGAAAGATTATAATGGCAGTGCCGACTGCTCCTGAGAGTTCTGTAAATCTTATTCTCTCTGAAGTGGACGAGCTTTATTGTCTTAATATAAGAGGGTATCCTTTTGCTGTGGCTGATGCATATAAAGAGTGGTATGACCTGAGCGATGAAGAGGTTATCTCTTTGTTGAAAGACATATGGGAGGATTAGATATTATGTTTAACAACCTTAGATCACCGGCGCTATTCTCCGTCCAGTGGATTTGTCTGTTAAGCACTCTTTTTATGTTGTGAGGCATATAAATCTATCAGCCGCCGAATCATTTTTTGGTATGAAGTATGATATCGTTGGGCTTCTCTTTTGAAAAACTCGATACTCGACTTGTTCAATGCAATAGTTACCTTTACATTTTCTTCTTTCAAGACCAGTTGTTCCGGTGGCGGAAGAAAGTCTTTAATTACTTTCAGTTTGCCCATTGGTTCATCAGTATATTTTATTTTGCTCTTCATATATCTTCCTCCCTTTTCTCCAATATCCGGCACCATAGATGCGGATGAGATTTTCTCTATATGTAAACCTGACGGTCATAATGCCGTCGCCGACACGACCAATGCAGTAAAATCGTTCTTCTTCTGAACTATGACTAATATCTTCAACTATGACGCGATGAGGGTCAAGAAAAGCATGTTGTGCCAATGCAAACGAAACATTATGTTTAATCTGATTTTCTTTGTCTTTCTCATCGTCCCATTCAAAGCGGGTTTTCGTCATAGAATAATATACCAAAAATATGTAATAATAGCAATATAAAAGTATGGATAAAGATGTGTAGTGTTTCGTCAAGGAAAAATAAATAAGGGTGGGGTAGTCTTTTAATTATTTTCTGGGCGTTATGACTTTTCCATTAGAGTTGATTATGACTGTCTCTCCGTTAAGCTCGACTTTTGCCTGTCCTTTGCGAAAACCGTCAATGACATTATCATATTTTGCAGGGATAACGATATTGCCCGACTTATCGATAAAACCCCACTTCCCTTTTTGCCATGACTGATGTTCTCCTTGTTTTACGAGGATGCAATCTTCGCAAAAAGCTGCCAATCCTTCACTGAAAGGCAGGGCAGCAGTAAACTTTGGTTTTATTACGACCTCTCCATTGATATTCGCAAAGCCGATCTTATTGTCTTTAATGATTCGGAATAGACCCTCGGACGGATAATCAGGACCATTGTCAACGCTCATCACCTTGAAAAGGACCTTCTCCTTCCGGTCTATGGCTATCAATCCTTTTTTGGCGTGGTAAACCACAGCGAAGCGGCTCCAGACCTCAGTAAAACAATGCTGATATTTTCCAAACGGTATTACAACCCGTCCTTTATGATCGACGTAACCGCAAAGATCTGGATTCTCAGCGCTATATCTTAGATAAAGAGATTCTGCATCCATACCCATGACAGGCTCTACATCCATGAAGCAGGATAAAGCCAAGAATATGGCTAAACAGAATGTCTTCAAGGGATATCTCCGGTTAGATATTTCTCGACGGGCATATGTCATAAAGCACGCACTCCTTATGGTTCGGTTTTTTTGCCTGGCAAATCTTCCTCCCATGGAATATCAAAAGATGAGAAAGATTCCCCCACTCCTCCTTTGGTGTTATTGCCATTAAATCCTGTTCTATTTTCACAGGGTCTTCGTTCTTCGTAAGCCAGAGCCTATTGGAAAGCCTCTTAACATGTGTATCCACAGCAATCCCCTCATTAATGCCATAAACATTGGAAAGTATTATGTTAGCTGTCTTTCGCGCAACACCGGGCAAAGTTACGAGTTCATCCATTGTCCTCGGAACTTTTGAATTAAACTTTTCTATTATCATCTTAGCTGATGCCTGAATATTTTTAGCCTTATTGTTGTAAAAGTTTATAGAGCTTATATCTTTTCTGAATGTATCGAAAGGTGTTTTAGCAAAATCTTTAACAGTCTTATATTTTTTAAACAGGTTTTCTGTGACCCTGTTTACATGAATATCTGTGGTTTGAGCTGAAAGTATGGTTGCAACAAGAAGTTCAAAGGGAGACTTGTAGTTCAGGGCTGTTCTGGGATTGGGGTATTCTTTTTTGAGTCTTTTAAGTATCTCTAATATTTTCTTTTTATTATCCATACGTCCTCCACATCAGGCATATATCTTTTTTATAGCTCAAGTAGCCTTTTCTTAATAGCTATTGCTGCAACAGCGCCTTCGCCTGCAGCGATTATAACCTGGTCATTCCCCTGATTCAGAGGTCCAACAATATAAAGTCCGCTTAAAGAAGATTCATAAGTGCTGCTTACTATATGTTTGAAATTATCTCTGTCTTTTTTAAGGTTTAGCTCTGAGAGGAAGCTGTCATTCAGTTTATATCCAAAATGTGACATGATTACCTCACAGGGAATAATACGGCCATCCTGAAGTTCCAGCGCCTTCATCGTCTCATCACCAATGATTCTCACAGGGCGGCCTATAATAAGGGGAATATTCTCATCTGACAGTTCTTCCTTATAGTCGTCAGGAACCTTATTGGTGTAAAGAACAAGTGTTATATCTTTAGTAAACATCTCTTTCATGGCGATTGCAAGATGGACTGATTTGATATGATTTCCGATGATGACAAGCTTTTTATTTGTTGTCCTGTATCCGTCGCAGTCTATACACGTGAAAAGGCTTATTCCGAGAAATTTGTGCAGATTCTCGATAGATGGCAGATTGTCATAAACACCCGAAGATACTATCACGAATTTTGAGAGATATTTCTTTTCCCCAGCATAAATCTCGAAATGCCTTTTTTTCAACACCTTTGTCACAAGCCCCTTTTCTATTTTCACATTGAAACTCTTTGCCTGTTCAAGTCCGAGTTCGATTATCTCCCTGCCCGAAATAGCCTTCTGCGTGAGGAAGTTCTCGATGTGTTTTGCGTGCTGGGTCCTGCCGCCACCCCTGTCTATCAGGAGGACATTTTTGTTATACCTTCCCAGGTATATAGCTGCCTGCAGACCTCCAGGGCCAGCCCCTATAATTATGCAGTCGTATATTTTTTCATCTGCCATAGGAAAATTTTATCACATAACACATGGGAAAAATTAGAAAATTTTCGCTTGAAATTTTCTGGGTCAAGACTATAATTGAAAATATAACAATCTTAAAAACTTCAGGAGGTGTGTTATGCCAAAAAAAGAGACAAAAGAGGTTGTAAAGGCTGAGCCATCAAGGGCAGTTTCTCCATTTGAGGAGATGGAGAAACGGTTTGAGGAATTCTTCAAAAGGCCGTTTTCTTTATTCGGTCCGTCATGGTTTCCAGATTTAAGGCTGGAACGTGAAGTGATCAGTCCAACAGTGGATATCTTTGAGGAAGATGACGATGTTGTAGTGAAGGTTGAGTTGCCTGGAATGAAGAAAGAGGATATTGATGTTAATATCACTGATGACACGGTAACCATCTCCGGAGAAAAGAAGAAGGAAGAGAAGATTGAAAAAAAGAATTATTTCAGGATGGAGCGTTCGTACGGTTCTTTTACCCGTAGCTTCCGTATGCCTACTGAGGTACAGTCAGATAAGGCAAAGGCGAATTTTAAAGACGGTATTCTTGAGGTAAGGATTCCAAAGACCGAGGAGGCAAAGAAGAAAGAGAAGAAGGTTTTGATAGAATAGTTTGTTCAAAATTCCCCTCTTTTCTAAAGAGGGGTTAGGGGAGATTACCATTTACATATATTTAGTAATCCCCCTTATTCCCCCTTTAGAAAAGGGGGAGCTATAACATTAAAACCTCATCCTCACCCTGTATGTAAGCTTTGTCTCCTTGTCCTTAGGCACAGGGATATTAAATTCAGCAGTAAATGCCTCTGTCTTTGTATATTCATGCGATGAACTCAGCATTGTCCAGTCACCTGGTATAGGCTCAATTACCTTTACAACAACATCTTCCTTCTTATGATTTCTGAGCGATATCTCAAAGCTCGCTTCATAAGTATCATAAGCAATCTTTTTCCAGTCAGTCTGCTTCCTGCTTCCCACGACATCAAAGGCATCTCCGAGTTTTACTCTAACCTTTTCATCTTTTGGTGTGTGGTCTATCGAATCCTCTCCTACGAACTGAAGGCTTCCATCCCTGTCATTTTTATAAACCCTTACAATGCCTTTTGGCAAAGGGATTCCAAGGTTATGCTCTTTCTTATTTTCTATTTCAACAAACACGCCAACCTTCTGGTCTGTCAAAGCCTCGCCATAGCGATTACGGTAATAATAAGGGGCGCCCCGATACACGAGTTCCTTCTTCACCGGTATATTATCAGCATTAACAAGACTTATCTGTTTCGTCTGGTTGTCTTTTATTGTCGCCGGCCTTTCCAGAGTGTAAATGTGGTATTCAAAAAATTCCTCTTCCCTGAACTGCGGTGCGCCCAATGCTGCCTTCTCTGCTGCACGAAGCATCTCCTCTTTATATTCGTGTTCGTCTCTGACCCTGTGTACATCCCCAGCAACGAGCTTTAGTTTTGCATCCCTGTATGTTGTGCCGCTTTTATTATCAATAGTGACCCAACCAGAGAGGTCTGCTTTATCATCTTTCTCATTCAACGTCAAAACATAATCAGCCCGCCAGTTGATGCCGTTTGTGAGATATGAAGCCTCGACCTTTTGTGTTGAGGAAAGATTGTTTTCGAGAAGCCAGACCAGTGTTGGTTTTGAGATGAGGTTTTCAGGGACACCCGGAAATATGATCCTTCCGGGATGACCGAATGTTATCTCGTCGCCTATCTTGAAAATTGGACCGCCACTATTCGAAAGGAGTGTAGCTGTTACAATCTCCTCCCTTTCTGTATAAGGATTTTTATAGTAGAGTTTCACTTCCTTACCAACATACTTATCGAGGAGTTTCTGAGGGTTTAAAAGATCATATTCGTAATTCTGTTCAAGCACCTGAAGGCTGTCCGGGTTTACGAGTGATTTTATATGAACGCTTGTGGGGATTATCTGGGAGGCAACATCCATAAACCTCAGTTCGCTGATGCCTTTGCCGAGCTTAATTTCCCTGAGGTCTTTGATAAGCCCGAGATTAACATTGTAGATGGTAATTGCGATTCCTGTCTGGTCTTCAATCCCGCTTGAGAGAGTTGCAGATTTTTCGACCTGCTCTTTTGCAACCACTACGCTAAATCCAATTCCTACTAAAAACATAACCACTACGCTAATTAAAAAATATTTTGCTCTCATTTCAAACCTCCTTTGATGTCTTTATTATATCGTTAAACAATTAGACAAAGGAGGCATGAAAAAAGTTCCTGAGAAAGTGTATGATGCTCAGACAGGGAAGATTTATTGCTATTTGCTGAATTTAAACGAAGATAAAATCTTATAAAAAATCTCTTCAGGCATCCCTTCCGAATAAAAAACCACTGAACAGTCTGAATTGTTCTCAAACATAGCAAATATTTTTAAAACTTCTTGAAGGCCACTATATCCTCTTTCATCATGTGCCCCAACAAATGTTTCTCCTTTGAAGCCCTTCCAATTCTTGCCACTTATAGGTAAAGCTTTATTAAACATCCCATGTCGCCCTAAGACAACCCATTCGTTGCCTTTCTTCTGAAAGTAATTATCCTCTGCTGCCTTCTCAAAACTTGATTTAACAAGTGTTACCCTCAGGATGGAATAAATGGCATAGTCATCGTGTTTAGTTGAGCTGCCAGCAAGTTGTTTTCGTTTAAAGATCAGAAAGAATTCACATTCAGAGGAACCATATTTCTCTGAACTAATTTCATAGTCAGATGGATATGAAAATTCTATTTGCAATTTGTTATTTTTGTACTTTATCCAAGAAGTGTCTTCTTTTTTCTTTTCTGCAAGCACTTTTGCCTTCAACCCAGTTGGTGCAGCCTCACGTTTTAATTCCTCCTTCGCAACAGCGCCTGCTGATGGCATAGCGACATCGCGTTTCGTAAGCGGTTCAGGGGCTTTGGACTCTGCAAATTTCTCCATGGTTTCGGGTTCTTTTGCAGGTAAGGGCTGTTCTGCTTCAAATCCCCCCTTTTCTAAAGGGGGGCGAGGGGGGATTACTGGCGCTGATGGCGATGGAATCTTGTCTTTTGTGAGTTCAGAGGAAACTGCTCCTGGCTTCTGGGATTGCTTTTCGCCTCGGGCGGATATGCCTTCGGAGGACGGGGCTTCGCCCCTCGCAATGACAGGAGACTCTTTTCTTTCGATTATTTCAGAAGGTGCCTTTGCTAATTTTAATTCTAACTGAATTGCTTTAAAGATATAAATCGTTGTCACTGCAATTGCAATGGTTGCAATTGCGCCAACAGGTATTTTTATATAGAGAGGATAAAATAGTCTTTGAAAGATTCCTTTCTTCGTCTCTGCCTCAGCCTTTACCCTTGTCATTGTCTTCTGAGTCAGCCATGAAGGAGGTTCAACCTCTTCGATGTTCTTGATATGCTCAATGGTCTTTCTTAAATCAGCCAATGATTCTCTGCACCTCTGACAGGATTTCAGATGCTCTTCGATGAGCGTCTTCTCGTCAGAAAGGATAATATCTTCGATATACGCTGACAGTTTTTCCTGAATCTTATTGCATTCCATCTATAACACTCCCATAGCCTTTTTTAAGCAATCCCTAACAGCATCCCTTGCCCTGAAAAGCCGTGACTTAACAGTCCCCTCTGCTATTTTAAGCATATTACTTATTTCATTATACGAAAATCCCTGCATATCTCTCAGAACAATAACCTCTCTGAATTCATTTTCAAGTGCGTTTATACAATTCTGCACTGTTTGCTGAATCTCTCTTTTTTCGAGCTTTTCCAGTATAGAGGACTCGTTCGATGCAATCTCTGCTTTTATATTGCCGTCGTCTGTGACAATAGGGTCATCCATAGAAAACTGTTCATGATAAGTCTGAGTTTTCAATTGTTTTAGACGGTTTTTTGAAAGATTAACCACAATTGTATAGAGCCATGTTGAAAATCTTGATGT
>JAKALU010000044.1:0-2597 GCA_021824065.1 Nitrospirota bacterium | reverse complement strand
GGATTTCTCTTCGAAACTTTTTATGTTTTTATATGCAGAGACAAACGCATCCTGCACAACCTCGCATGCGTCCTCATAGCTTCCAAGCATTCTATAAGAAATGTTAAGCATTCTCTTCTGATGCCTCCTTACCAATACTTCAAAGGCATCAACATCGCCCTTTTTGCATAGGGATACAATCTCATAATCCTCATCCGTTGTTATATCTTTGTTTCCCATATATTAGACAGTTCTCAAAAACGGTTTGTTCCCTCTAAATTATAACATTGCCCCTGCAAAAACCTGTAACGTTTAAAAAAAGAAAGACCTTTGCCATGAGATAAAGGTCTTTCTTTTCAGGAACTGTATATGAATTGGATAGATATAACAGATTATTTTGACCTGTTATTCTTTGCTTATCTCATGCCGTCCGTCCTTATCAATTTTTATATTTGCATTAAGAAAACGCACGTTGTAACCAGCATCCTTCAAGATATGATATGCCATCTCAGCCCTGACACCTGTTATACAGTGAGCGATTATCTCTTTGTCCCTTGGTATCTCAGACATTCTCGATGTAATTTCCTGAGTAGGGATATTCTTTGATCCTTTAAGCATTCCCTGCATCGCCTCATCTTCATCCCTTACATCAAGTATCAATTTATCGAGAGGTAATATTTCTACAATCCTTTTGAATTCCTCTATAGCAATCTCACCGTGCCTTGGCTTAGGCGCATATGCTATCTCTGTTTTAAGGGCATTACTTGCAACTGGATTTTCTGCTTCCTCCCATTTCTCGATACCGCCTTCAAGAACTGACGTGTTTGTATAACCCCACCCCCTCACAATCTTAAATGTATCTACCACAAATTTTGTATCAGATGCATAAAGGATTATAGGTGCCTTTTTATCAGCAGGAAACTTATCCTTTGCAGTGGCAATCTCTTTTGCCGGGATAGAGACTGCTCCATAGATATGTCTTTTCCTTGCCTCATCCATCGTCCTCAGGTCAATAAGGATCTGAGGTATGTTTTTGTCCATATTCTCTCTGACATATTTAACAGTGGAAACAACAAGATTTCCTGCCTTTTTCCATTCAGGCATGCCGTCATGGAATACCTTTACGTTCTTATAACCCAGCTTCTCCGCCTTACCGGCAGAAGATGGACTGAGCCTTCAGGTAACACCTGCACAATAGAAAATAAGGAGCTTATCTTTTTCCTTTGGCAGTTTGTCTGCATTCTTATCGAATTCCGCATCATAGATATTTATCGCCCCCGGGATATGTCCTTCGTTATACCTCGGTGCCGGTCTTGAATCCACAAGGGCAAAGTCTCCTTTCTCCTGAAGCTTTGCCATCTCATCCAACCTGATCAGTTTTTCATCAGGTAGTTTTGCAGGCGGTTTAACTGATACACTCTCAGCATAAAGAACCCCATTTTTTTCACTGACAAAGATTGCAATCTCCTTTTCCTTTGGGATCTTGCTGAATTTCTCTGCATTGATGAGCTTTGTATTTTCATCGAATTTAGCAAGCCATATTGCGGGACCTATGTTTATCTGGATTGTCTCTGCATTTGCAGAGATGCCGCCGAGAGTTCCACGCAAAATCTTTTCATCGGGTTGATGACACTGCTTGCAGATCTGTGTTATTTTTGGCTTTTGTGTCTGAGCAACCCCTTCAGCAAAGGACAGAAATAGCCCGCCTGCTAAAAGGGCAGACACTGTTATTGAGACTATCAGCCTTTTAACCATGATATTCCTCCTTTTGATATTTACCTGCCCGGAGGCAGATATGTTTAAACTGCATGTAGATCTCATAACTTCATTTACTTGTACTTGCCAGATGGCATCACCATTTTGCCCCTTCTCAAGATGTTTTAAAGAAGGGCGGGGTCGTTGCAAGTACAACGACCCCGTAAAATATTGGCTGTGGCTACTCAGTAGCTCTTATGAACTTAAAATAAACCATTGTCCAGTTGCCGAGGATTATGGCACTAATTGACACTATGCTGGAAACAGCCATTGTTGAAAATCCTGTAACTCCGTGGCCAAGATTACAACCTCCGGCGAGAACAGCGCCTATTCCCATCAAAATGCTTCCAAAAAATACAGTGAGGAACTCTTTTGCTGAAGGTATCTTCCACTTGAACTCCTTAAGCCCTATTGCACTTATAAACGCTCCGAGAGGGATAGCAAAGATAAAGAACACACCCCAGGTGCCTGTAAATATTCCAAGGAAACTGAATTCAGGGAATGGCGAATGGGAGCTGTTTGTAAGTACGGAATTGAAAAATTCCCTCAACGGTGTAGTTATGGCAAGACCCCTTGGGACACCACCGAAGAAAGAGGATACCTCCCATGCAAGTACCGTTAACAGGCCGATAAGTACTCCGGTTAATCCCCATGCATACCCTTTGCCTGATTTACCAAATTTCGGTTTATCCTTAAATACAAAAATCAATACAATAATAGAGAAGACCGCAATAGTGACCCATTTTGATGTAGTCCCTCCGCCGAAGAGATCCCATATCGCTGGATTCTTCACGCCGAATATTTCAATATTGAAGCTTTTCAGGAACTTATGAACAGGGCTTAGAAGTCCGTCTGTGGTCATA
>JAKALU010000043.1 GCA_021824065.1 Nitrospirota bacterium | reverse complement strand
ATGTTGGGGCGGGATCTTGTTCCAAAGAAGGGTGGAAGGCCAAAGAGGAAGAAATAATATGGGAAGTGTCAGCCTGTCCCCTTTTTCTATTCAATGCTTAAAGCCACATGCGACTGGCGTATAAATATCTTGTCGATTATTTGCCCCTGCGAATCCGCCGGGGAGTATAAAAATTCTTCACCTGTCTGCCTCAGCCGACACAAAATCTGTTATAATTAAACATGTCAAAAATAAAGTATCTGCTGATTCTTTTCTTTATGCTTACTCTCTCCGGTACTGCTTATGCCTCCGGTGCATGCGATTCAGATTGCATGAAATGCCACACCCTCAGCACAGAGGAAGTTCAGAACATCCTCACGAAGGTTAATGCCTCTGATGCGAGGGTATTGAATATCCAGATGAGCCCTGCGAGAGGACTGTGGGAGGTTGCTGTAGAAAATAAAGGCAAGAGGGGACTGTTTTACGTGGACTTCTCCAAGAAGTATTTAATAAGTGGGCCTCTGGTCGAGGTAAATGCAGCAATTAATAAGACAAAAGAGAGGCTGGATGAGCTTAACAAGAACAGGCGAATTGACCGTTCGAGAATTCCTCTTAAAGGCGCCCTGCTTGTCGGTGATAAAAAGGCAGCCAGTAAGGTTATTGTCTTTACAGACCCTGATTGTCCGTTCTGTGGAAAACTCCATGCAGAGATTAAGAAGGTTGTAGAAAAGAGAAGGGACATTGCATTTTACATCAAGCTCTTGCCCTTGAAAATGCATCCTGACGCCTACTGGAAATCCAGGAGTATTGAATGCAATAAGTCTTTAAAGCTTCTTGAGGACAATTTTGAGAAAAAACCCATACCAAAACCGGGCTGCGAAACAAAAGAGATAGATAAAAACATAAAACTCGCAGAGAGTCTCGGCATCTCCGGAACACCCACAGCAATAATGCCTGATGGTTCTTTGCATACAGGATTTTTGGAAGCGGATAAATTAATACAAATGGTGGATTCAGTTAAAAAGGAAGGGGCAGGCACATGAAAAAAGCGATATGTTTTATTATGTTCCTTGCATTTGGTCTGATTTACACCCCTGTCTTTGCTGAGTATAAGATTATTCTTAAAAACGGCAGGGAGTTTATTGTTGATGATTATAAGGATGTAAATGGCAAGATAAAGTTCTATAAGATGGGCGGCGAGATGGAGATCGACAAAGGCAATGTAGAAAATATCAAAAAAGTGAAGGTGACAAAGACAGTAGAAGAAACTGCTCCTGCTGAGACAATAAAAAAGGATTCCCCCGAAGGGCTAACACCTGCAGAAAAAGGCAAGGACTTGCAAACAAAAAGACAGGAGCTTGCAAACAGGCTGAAGGAGATCGAAAAGAAGAAAGAGGAGATGAGGGCAGAGGGGGAGAAACTCTCAGGAGAGAGGAAAAAGCTCGAGGAAGACTACAAAAAAGAGGGCAGGGTAACGTCGATTCGTGAGAAAAGGGAATATGAGCGCCGTTTTTCAGAGCTTGAAGAAAAGATTAAGAAATTCAATGAAGAAATGAGCAGACTCGAACAGGAAGACGAGAGGCTGTATAAAGAATTTAAAGAAACCGGAGCACAGCAAAAGCAGAAATAACTCTCACTCACTTTCCTGGGCTATTTTAAAAATAAAACTCTGTCCTGCTACTCCCCCATGTCCGTCAGAAACAGATACGGTAATGGTTGTTTCCCCCTTGAAATCTGCTGGCACATCCCAATGAATTAATCCTGTTGATGGGCCAATGGTCATATTTGCAGGCGCTGTTTTAAGAGAATAGGTGAGAGGGTCATTGTCAGGGTCAGCGGCTTTAACCTGATAGGTAAGAACCTCTCCGTCAAAATTAAATTTTTTATCTTCAATAATTATTGGAGGCAGGTTCCGTATCTCCCTGCGCAAAATAATATAACGGCCATAATCTTCCCCATCAAATGGGGTTATTTTAATCGAGACCTTGTCTCCCCTTTTAAGCTGGGCATCTATCCGTTTGCCTGAACCCGCCGGCTCGCCATTTTTAGTCCATTCATATAAAATTGTAACAGCATCCCCGTCTATGTCGCTTCCGGCAACCTCAATATTTAAGGCATCACCCGGTTTAAAGACCTCTGGAAGTATTTTGACCCTGTCTATCTCTGGAAGGGCATTTTTTATCTGTATGCTATTGGACAGTATCTCTTTGCCATTTATTACTGCCTTTGCTTGAACTGTATCTCCCTTTTTTGTCTCTGCAGCCTTGAACTGACCCGGGGCAGGGCTGATATCAGGTATGCCATTGACCAGCCACTCTATCTTTGCATCAGAAAGATTAAATCCTTTTGGGATCAGACTTAATGTTGAATTGCGCGAGGCATCTGCAGGTGTAATTTCCAGAGAATAAACCCTGCCAACTGCGGCAACATCAGGAACGCCTCCGGGCTTTTGTGCGCTCACAACGGGTTTTTCTTTAGAGCATGAGAAAAGAAGAGATAAAAATGCGATACAACATATAATCCTGTACATAGGGTTATATTATACACGAAATTAAACACTCATGAATAACTAATATTGATACAGGACAGACAGCTTTGACCTTTCATCAGGGTTAGCAGGATTTTCTGAAACCATCTCGATTGTGTAAAGATAAGGCCTTGTTTGCGCGGCAACTTCGCCTGTGCTTGCAGAGACAACTCCGGATTTCCACAAACCCGTATCTCCTCCTGTATTGCCCTCAACAGTGTCAACTATTTTCGCATAAACCCTGTATGTAGTGCCTATGCCTAAATCAAAAACCATATCATAAGAGGTAGGTATTTCGGGATCGATAGTTATTGAGCTGTTACAGGCTCCTGACCATGTGGATGTTCCTGTCATAAGTTTAGCAGTAAATCCAGTATAAGTTGCTGACCCACTTGTGCCGTTGCACGCAGCAGGTGTTTTAATGATATCAGCAGCAGTGCCAATACCGGCATTTTGCAGGCTATTGAGGAACGCAGTCTGGCCGGATGATTCCCCTCTGATCCCGATGAGCTGGAATGTAAGCTCACCGCCTCCCAGGCCAGCCTCAAGGGCGCTTTTATATCTTTTTTGTATACCTGTTGTCTGTGTTCCTGCTACGAGCATATATATCAGCGCTGACATGATTGCAAGGGCAAGCGCTGACAGCACCAGGACCATCACAAGTGCAATGCCTTTTTCATTCAGTAATCCCCCCTCATCTCCCTTTAGCAAAGGGGGGGTGGGGGGGGTTGACTTCTGACTTCCGACTTCCGACTTCTGACTTATCATCTTTACCTCAGATTGTTTGTTTTTACAACTAATGTGTATACCTTCCACCTGTAGTTTAGGCCATTGGCGATAGAGCTAAGATCGAATGTCCTTCCCAGACCAGCAGCAGGGTCGCCTGCAAGTGGTATCGTTATTGTTGAGGTGTGATACGTATAAGTTCTATCTATCTGACCTTCCTGTGCAATGATGTAAACCCTGACCTCTTTTACTCTGTCTATTATATCCTGGGCGGTCAGTGTACTAATGTCATTATCGTAACGGTCTTGATTGGGAGCAGTGCCTTCTCCTGCCTGAAAATCTCCATCCTCATTATTGTCTAATGCGTAACCCACCTGCATATCAGCCACACATTCAAGGACAGGGAATGCACTCATAATGCCATCAGCCTGTCTCAGGACGCTCTTAAAAAGGGTTCCTGTGTTTGGAGCACATCTTGACGGGACAGAGTTAACGCACTTTGCTCCTGTGCAATCGCTATCAGCGGTGCAAAACCTCGAAGAATCTGAGCACATCTTTGATGTGCTGATATGATAATCAGCCCTGTTAAAAGGCACTCTCAGATCAGTGGTTCTATTAACACCATATACTATATAAGGTTCTGTTGAACCTGCTGGTGGAGCGAACTCTGCAGTATTATTTGGAGCTGTATCGTTATATCGCGTAAAAAAAACCCCGGCATCTGAACTTCTGTCAATTAATGAGCGGGTGTTTGCAGCAGTGCTCCCTCCAGGAGAAATGACAATTACCCTGACTGCATTATCAAGAGAAGCGCCTGTGCTGCAATCTGTATCTGTAGCTACAGGGTATCTGTTCACATTTTCACAGGCAGGCGTCCATGTATTCAGGTTGTTACCTTCTCTCAGGTAAGTCCATTTACGGGCAGCATCATCGGTTCCAACGCTTGTTGCCCTTATCACTAAATAGTCTGCGCCGTTAAAGCCCGAATTATTCCCGCTGAAAATAGCCCTCGGCTGGGTACCGCCTGAAGCGGCAGTAGTAGGGCAAGGGGAGGTAGCAATTCCATTATTAAAGGTTGTAGGGTTTGGGGTAATTTTGGCATCAGAGATAGCCTCGCAATATGCTTTTAATAGCTCCCAGTCATTTCCATCTCCGTCTCCGTCTATTTCAGTGTTCCATGGCAGTCCGTATCCAGCGCTCTCTATATCACGCCTTAACATCTCAAGCCCGACAACTCCCTCTATATTGCTCTCTGAGATTCTGCTCTGCTGCTTGAATTGTGTGAGCAGGCTTGTAAAGATACCAGATGCCCCGGCTATAACAAACACAAAGACAACCATTGTTATCATCAACTCTACTAAAGTAAACCCTTCTTCCCTTTTAATCACGTTGTTTTCCTCATTACTGTGCTGATGGCATGAGTATAGGGCTCATCTTTCCATTTCCAGCCAACAGTGATAATGACCCGCCTGGTGTCTGCATCGATTCCCCAGACATCCATGTTGGTACAGAAATCAAAGCCTGATACGCTTCTAACATCCCTCGCAACAAGCACGCCAGTCGCAGGAAAATCTGGTGGACAATCTGCTCCAGCGAGTGAGCCAGTATCATCAACCAGCCTGTCAGCAGTCTGAGTAAATTCAAGAGTTCTCGCCTCTTCCATCCGCATAGCAGCAATCCTTACAGCTTCGTCTCTCAGGGCATTTTTCATATTTGAGTCAATGCTTAAAAGAGCTGTCTGCATCAGGGCAAGCGAAACCAGAAGCAGCACCACAAGGGCAATCATCACCTCAACCAGTGTCAGACCCCTTTTATTTAACAACACAATTGCTCGCATCACATGCTCCTCCTGCTGTTGTTAATTGCCCGATGTTTATTCTTGTTGATGATATCACAATACAGCTATAGTCTGCGTTATAGCTGGTGTTGCTGCAGATGATTTTATTGTCGCTTGAAAGCCCTTTCGTGCTAAAATCAATCTGGGTGTCGCCCTGAGGGTCGCTCCATTTAATGGGATATCCTGTAGCTAAATTTCTCTGGGTCACACTGTCATCTGTCCCTGTTTCGAGCGTTCCATTACCATCAGGCACGGGGTTTGTATCCTCGTATATTGTATATGAATTGGTTGCAAGGGTCACAAAATAGACCCTGCTTTTGCTCATAGCTTTTGCCCTTGCATTCATTAAATCACCGTATATCTCCTTCATCTGACCTTCCACCTTGTATCTGCCAACCCACCCTTCAAAGGAAAATCCGACAGCAATGATAAGGATGGCAATAATAGAGACGACGATTGCTAACTCTATTAATGTTACCCCTTTGTTATTCATCATCTTTATCCTGTTAAGGCTGGGGTTAAGGCATTTATTTTCCTCAACCTCAACCTTCAAAATTTTATCTCTCCCTTATATGCAGCACCCTCTTTACAGCAGGAGGGGATGAGATCAGGGACAAGCCCTGCGCTGTTGGCGGAACACCTTCCATTGCAGATGTCCTTCTCCCGCCTTTTTCTGTAAAGGCAGTTGACAGGTCCCTCTGTTCGATGCTGCCTGTGGAAACCTGAATTAATGCCTTACCTTTTAACAGAGAACCGGCAGCGCCTCCTGTGTCATATTTAACTGCCCATATAGCGCTCTTGCCTCCAATAGAGCATTCATCAGTATATGGCTTGAATGCTGTGAAGAACACAACGCCTACACTCGTTGATAACGGGTCTGTAATTATGCGTTCTGCATAATAAGGAGAAGCTGTAGCATCGAGTTTGATATACCACCCATCTGTATCAGTCACACCTGCTTCAGAGGCGAGGTCAACCTTCGATAAGCCGCCCGGAGACGGGTCGTTGGCTGTACTGCCGTCCAGGCATACGCTATTAAACCCGCTGCTTGAAAAACAGGGGTCTGTTATGCCGAAAAGCAGCCTTTGATTATCTGCATCATCCACAATAGCGCTTTGCTTATAATAATACCTTCCTGTTCCAAAATAAAGCCATAGCTTACCTGTATTTCTGTTCTGCAGCCGCACAACCGATGAGGTGACAGGACCTATGTTGTCTATTACCTTGCTCAATACCCAGTTAGAAGGAGTAAGAGATGTAGATGCCTCATCTTTTGTCAGGAGTCTCAGGACGCCTCCGTTTGTCCATGTGCCAACCGGGCCACAGGTGGTTATGGTTTCAGCATCACCAGAGAAGGTGGTTTCACCGGTAACGCATTTTTTTACATAAGGGATATATACAGCATCATCCTGGTAGTCAAAATCACTGTCATGAGTTGAATTAAGCATCGAGCCTGCAAAGGCATTTTGGACACCTGTGTCTTTTACCCAGTAATTTGTATTTTCTGTCCATGAGCCGGTGCCGGGTCCTTTAAGGTCAAGGATAAAGAGTTTCAGGTTCTGGTCGGAGCGGCCGAGGAACTGCTGCCTGGCAGTGTCTATCGGCCCTGTTGGGCCGGAGCCGAATACAACAAACCATCTGTCGTTCTTCCCACTCTCAATATTACCGCTGCCATCCCTCGATGTTATTTTTACAACTGAAGGCCCTGTTGTTGTGAAACCAAGGCCGGGATCTGAGAACTCCCAGAGGAATTTAGGATTATTCTGGTCGGTGACATCAAGGGCAAAATAAGAAGAATAGCCATTGCCTGAGGCAGGCGTATTTACACAGTTAGAGAGACATTTCTCGCCAGAAGGGCAGTCGCTGTCACCAGTACAGGATGTGCTTGTAGTTACTGAACATGCCTTTGAATTACATGCAGTGCCACTATTCCTGCATGCCCCGCCCATTCTCATTCCGCCGATAAGAATTGTCCTCCAGCTATCTACGGTCTTGTCGCATCTCCAGTAATCTAACCCACAGACAGCCGGCTTTTCAATGCTTGCATCGAAAAGATAAGGGCTGAGGTCAATAGAATAAATATGACAGTAGTTCGTGTCCTTCAGGTATTTGAGATATGGGAGTGTATTTTTGGGAATAAAGGCCCACATCTCTTGACCCAATGGAGTAGTAGGATCAGGGTTTGTTAATTTTGCTTTTTCAAACGTCCCCTGCCCTGTCCATGCAAGTTCCAATTTCCCGAGTTTAAAGGCATGGAGCATCCCATCATTAGCTCCGCTAAAGACCATGCCTCTTTCTGTATAACCTGTGCTGCCTGTGGTAGCAAGGAAGCTCCCATAAGTTGGGTCGCCATATGCTGTATCATAAGCATTCAATTGCACCCATGAGGCGATTCTCGGAGTTGAATCAATAATATCGCCGAGTTTCCAGACCTTGGCGCTTTCAGACATCGAAACACCCTGAACTGTAACTGTATCTGACACATCGCCGTCATCATTCAGGTCAATGCTCACTGTTCTCGTTCTGTAGGATTCTGTGCCTACACCATCAGTGTAGTCGGCAAGGTCATAACCATGGATATAATTAATGAGGTTTGTCGCAACTGTATCGTTCTGGGTTGATGTTCTTCCTGCATTGTCAGTGCCTAACAAGGGTCTCAACGTGCTTACATTTGCAGTTGAAAATTTATTTGCATTTGCAGTCAGCGCCTGAGATGTGTCGAGGGGAGTATAAATCGCCCTCGGGCTTGCAGTTGGAGAGAGGTCTCTGTTCCACAACAGCTTTCCAGCCTCCCAGAGATGGCCCAGGCTTTCAAAATCAACTGTTGTGGTCTGGGAATCAGCATCGCCGTCTCCGTCACTATCTATAAAACGGTATGACCTTGCTTTTTGCTCTGTTGTGTCAAAATAAAGCTGTGCAATGTAGTCATTCTGGAGGTTGAGCTTGCTGTCTACAGTCGTTTCTTCCCTTATATTGCTGTTTGTGAAGTATGGGTCTACATAATACCAGAGGTTCTGAAGCCCGCCAACCCACGAAATTGAGGTATCAAAAAACCTCCTTTTTGGATAATAAACGGCCTGTACAAGGTTCGCACCGCTACCCTCGCCAGAGGCAAGAACAGATGCTGCTGTTCCTGATGTTACCCTTCTGAGAATTGCATTTATGGCATCCCTTATGGCTTGTTCCAGTTCACTTGGTGTTGGGGCTGCAAAGAACTGCTGGTTTCCTTCGCTCTTTCCGCCGCCTGCATTTGCAGCATCGCTGAAAATACCTTTATTAGTTTTTCTGCAGGGATTATCCGGGCTGGTTGTTGAAGTGCATCCATCAGTATTTTCATAATCAGCTCCCATTGTAAATACTCCGAAATCATATAAATTCTGTTTGCCGCTTACATTTGTCCCCATACCAGCAGTTCCGTCTCTGAGGTCTTTCTCAAAGGCATAGCATGAATTTTTCACCAAAGGCTCGGAGCAGTTATTGCCGACAACAGAGCTATCACAATCTGTAGGGCTCGGGCAGACATAAGCTGCATCATAGTCTGTTCCGCCGGTAGCATACGCTGAACTTAACAACAACACGAAATTTTTCCTGCAGGGTACCGTGTCGTTATAAAATGGGTCTTTAGTTCCCCCGGTGCAACCAGTATAGGAAGCAGCGCCGTTATATTTAAAATAGTCGATAATGCCAGCATATGCTGTAGCAAGGGTTACCTTGGCCAAAGAAGCTGGTGTATTGCCCGGTGCTGTAATGCCATTTACAAAGCTCTGCACAGTAGGATTTGTTAGAGAGAGACAGTTTCCAATAGCGGTCTGGGCAGGATTAGAACTTTTGATTGTCGCCGATCCCCAGTGCGCCCTGTCATAATACTCCTGAACAAGTCCTGTTGTTTTTGCAATCCCAGAAGGCACAGCATTATTATCCGAATATCTGTCAACAGCGATATACATGGACGCATTTGCCCCTGTTGTCTCAATCTCTATCTCACTTTTCCCTGTTATTGTACACACTTGCGCTCCATCGCCTTCTCCTTCTATCTCAAACTCAAATTCATTGCTTTCTCTTTCAATCTCGAATTCGCAGTGGGTTACAGGGTCAACCCACTCCCACTCGCTTTCACCTGCGCTGCACTGCTTTTTACCTTTTACTACCTCGCATCTTTGCCCTGCAGGACAATCAGCATCTGTATTGCATGATGCAGTACATGGCAGGGCTGCATAAGTCTCGAATCTCTTAATCTGGCCTGAGCCATCTGCAGAGCCATAACCTCCAACAAGGATTCTCATCATTACGTCATAGCGGGAGGAGGTGATAAAGTTCATAAAAGAGCCTTTAAAATATCTTTTCGGAGTTGCGGCGTTGTCCTTGCAGGTATAATCGCCACAACATTGAGTGTATTTAAAACTTGGATCAGGCGTAGCGCCAGACATGGTGCTTTCACCTATGTCATTACTTGTGTCATTATAGCATCCTGACGGCAGAGGAGATGGAAGGATGGGCTGAATGGCTGCTATTCGCCATTCATTATTAGTGCTGTTCCAGACATAAAATAAATCAGACTCAAAAAGCCCGATGTATGAGTTCCGGGTTGTTATTGTACAGGTCTCGGAGCCGCTTGTAAGGGTAGGGCTTCCACCTGTTGTCGTAGTCACTGATATAACTGTAGCTGTAACAGCAGAGATTTTAAACGGACCTCTATTGTTTGCATTGGCGGAGTTGGTCTCTATCTTGTCCCCCACTGCAAAACCGTCTGTTATAAAGCTGCCTGCGCTTCTTGTAATAGTATTGGCTGTATCTGAAAAGGCTACGCTAATAGAGCCTGAGGTTGCATAATATCTCGGCTGGGGAGCGGTAGGGTCTTCTGTAGGATAATGATACGCAGGGCCTGACATGTCACACGAGGTGTCGAGGAAAAGCATGATATTCGGCTCTATATCCATCTGCACAAATGGCGGTATAGCGCAATAATCTCCCATAGTTGCTGAATTTGAGATGGCTGGCATCCCTATTAGCAGTATTAGCAGTAGGGCAATTATAAAAAATAAACTTTTCATTTTCCTGTTCATGACAAACCTCCTAAATATTATACCTTAAATTATTTTTCATAAAATTCTTCCTTAAGGATCATACAGTAAAAAGCAAGTTCTATACCAGCTAAGGGGCAGGTTAAGGTTGAGGTTAAGGCCAAGAAAAGGTTTAAAAATCAAATGGTTGTACCCTCAGGCTTAGCCTTAACCTTAGTCTTATTTATGAAATTCCTTCCCTGTTTGTGTAATGGGTTACATAGATATAAGTGGGAAAACTGTTCATCTCTTTACCCTCAAAATCCCGTCAACTGAGGCGATTTTCTGTATAAGGGTTGATATCTGTTTTTTGTCCTTAACCTCGAGGATGAATCCGATGTGGGCTTTTTTGTCAGGGGTTGAGCTCGCCTCAATATGCCTGATATTGACATTCACAGATGAGATAAGCGCGCTCAGGTTTGCAAGAATGCCCGGCCTGTCTACTGTCTCGACAAGGAGCCTTGCAGGGTATGTTGTGTCGCCTTCCTGTTTCCATTCAACGTCAACAAGCCGTGCATCATCCACAGCAAGCCTTTCAAGGTTATGGCAGTTCCTGTTATGGATTGTAACTCCCTTGCCTCTCGTTATAAAACCGACGAGATTGTCTCCTGGAATGGGGAAACAACATTTTGCTGTGTGATAAAGGATATCATCTATCCCCTTAATGCTTATGCCCTTTTGTTCTGCAGGCGGCTTAACAGTTTTGGGAACCACCTCTTCAACAGGCTTTTCAGGGAGGAGTTTGTTTACAACCTGATGCGGAGAAAGCTTGCCATATCCGACAGACACGAAGAGGTCTTCCAGTGACTGTATGCCGAGAGACTTTGCAATGTCCAGCATCTTATCTGACTTTAACATTGAAGGGCCGAGGCTGTGTCTCCTGAGGTCTTCTTCGATGAGCTTCGTCCCGAGTTCGATGCTCTGTTTTCTCTCCTCTGTCTTTATCCACTGTTTTATCCTGCTTTTTGCCCTCTGAGTTACAACAAATTTTAACCAGTCCCTGCTCGGGCCATGTGTGGGGGAGGTTATTATCTCTAAGGTGTCTCCGTTTCTTAGTTGATATTTCAAGGGCACAATCTTCCCGTCAACTTTTGCGCCAACACACCTGTGGCCGACCTGTGTATGGATGCTGTATGCCAGGTCAACAGGCGTTGAACCAACGGGCAGTTCTTTTATATCTCCTTTTGGCGTAAAAACATAAACGACATCCGGCACCACTGCGCCTTTTACTTCTTCAAGAAAATCTTTCGCATCAGAGAACTCTTTTTGTGACTGTATCAGCTCCCTCAGCCACGATATGTATCTGCTGTCTTTTTCATTGAATGCGCCTTTTTCTTTATATCGCCAGTGAGATGCTATTCCATCTTCAGCGATCCTGTTCATCTCCTCTGTCCTTATCTTGAACTCAACCCTTTCGCCGTTTGGTCCTATTACTGTTCTGTGCAGAGATTGGTACATTTTTGATTTTGGAACGCCGATGTAGTCCTTAAACCTTCCCGGGACAGGGGTCCAGAGCGAGTGGATAATGCCCATAACGGCATAGCAGTTAGCCTTTGTGTCAGTGATAATCCTGATTCCAAGAACATCGTGTATCTGCTCAAATGTAATTCTCTGCTTCTGCATCTTCTGATAGATGCCATAGCTGTGTTTTACCCTGCTTGACACCTTGCCCGAGATGTTCTCCTCTTTAAGTCTTTTCTCGATTTCCCCAACTACCTCTTTCAGATATCCTTCCTGCTCTTCTTTTCTCTTGGCGATCTTTTTTACAATCTCTCCGTAGAGTTCAGGCAGCAAAAACTTGAAGCTGAGATCTTCAAACTCTGTCTTTAGCCAGCCTATGCCAAGCCTGTTTGCAATAGGCGCATATATATCGAGCGTTTCAGCAGCAATCCTTTTCCTCTTAGAGTCTGGCAGGTGTTCGAGTGTATTCATATTGTGAAGCCGGTCAGCAAATTTTATGAGTATGACACGCACATCCTCTGCCATTGCAAGGAGCATCTTTCTGAAATTTTCTGCCTGTGCCTCTTCTTTTGTCATGAACTCCATCTTGCTCAGTTTTGTGAGGGCGTTGACAAGGAATGCAATGTCATTGCCAAAAAGGCCTTTTATATCTTTTACTGTTGTGATTGTGTCTTCAACTGTGTCATGAAGGAGTCCCGCAGCAATGGTTGTTGTATCCATCTTCATATCTGCAAGAATGGATGCAACAGCAAGTGGATGTTCTATATATGGAGAGCCCTCAATTCGTGTCTGGCTCATGTGTGCCTCGCTGGAAAAGGTGTATGCTTTTTTCAGAAGATCTATGTCCGCATCATGATTGTAAGAGAGCACTTTTTTTATTAAATCATCAATGGTTACAACATCATTTGCCATGATTTTATTATACAACGGTATTTAGGTTTTAGGTTTTAGTCTGATACCTGACACCTGATACCTAACACCTGATACCTGTCCTTACCGGCTCGGTCTGAATGCCTTGAGGTTCAATTGAAGATAGCTGTTACCATTATATTCGTTCACAGTTGGCGTGAACACCGCATCTATAATGGCCGGGGGATTGGGGTCTCCCATATCAAACCCGATTGAATCTATTGACTGAGAGCCCTGTTTAAGCCTCATCTTAAGGTGATTATTCCCGACTATTCTCGGATTAACAACCTCGAGTCTTCTCGAGCCAAGAAAAGGTTCTGCATTTCCATAGCCCAGGGGCTCAAGCATTGACAGTTCTTTAATCAGGCTGTGATTAACCTCAGAGAGCGCTATGTCTGCATCAATCTCAAGAGACGGGATAAAGTCATCTTCAGTCAGACTGTTTTTTATTATGTCCTGCAATGCCTTTTCAAAATCAGGAATGTTTTCAACCCTGAGCCTTACGCCTGCTGCCTGCTTGTGCCCGCCAAAAGACAGGAGAATATCCCTGCACTCAGCAAGTCCTTTGCATATATCAAATGAAGGGATGCTTCGCGCAGAACCTTTTGCAACGCCATTTTCTACTGACAGGATAAATGCCGGTCTATGAAATTCTTCTGCGAGTCTTGATGCTACAATACCTACAACACCCTGATGCCATCTATCTCCTGAAAGCACGATAACTGAATTAATCCCTTCGATATTTAGTTTTGCTAATGCTTCTTGATAAACCTCTTCCTCTATCTTTTGTCTTTCAGAATTCAGTCTGTCAAGCCATGAACTCAGGTCAGCGGCCTCTCCCTCGATATCCGAAAGCAGGAGGCGTATTACATCAGAAGAATCAGCAATCCGTCCTGCCGCATTTATTCTCGGTATTATTGTGAAAGGTAAAAGTTCTGCCTTGAGCTCTCTGTTATCAAGACCAGCAACGCTTTTAAGCGCCTTTATCCCTTGCCTCTGATTGTTCTGAATGAGTTTCATGCCCTCTTTAACAATAATCCTGTTTTCACCTGTGAGCGGGACAACATCTGCCATTGTTCCAATAGCTGCAAGGTCTAACAGGAGTGACGAATGACCCTCCGCGGCGGGCAAGCGAGTGACGAGTGACGAGTCCAATGCCTGTGCAATCTTGAATGCCACGCCAGCGCCTGAGAGAGTTTCGAGTTTCGAGTTCCGAGTTGAGAGTTTTGGATTGATAACTGCAATAGCATCAGGAATTAAATAGTTGTTAGTTGTTAGTTGTTGGTTTTTAATCTGAAAACTGGAAACTGACAACTGTTCTCTGGCCACTGGTTCATGATGGTCTGTTATTATTACATCAATGCCTTCCTGTTTTGCATAGGAAGCAGCATCAAATGATGTTATGCCGCAGTCAACCGTAATTATGAGTGTTGCCCAAAGTTCCTTTGCAATTTTTACAGAGGCAGGACTGAACCCGTAACCATGTGTAATCCTGTTAGGTATAAAATAATGGACATCCAGTCCAAGCATCCTGAGTGCATGAACCATTATACCTGTGGCAGTAAGACCATCGGCATCATAATCGCCATGAACAAGAACCCTCTCGTTTATGTTGCTCGAGTGTTTTATCCTCTCGACCGCAGCTTTTACGCCTGGCAGATCAAAGGGGTCTGAGAGATCAGATAAATGTGGATTCAAAAAATCATTTATTTCATTTGGAGTCTTTAAGCCTTTGTTTATTAATATCTGTGCGAGTGCTGGAGAGATTGAAGCAGCCTTTGATATATACCTGATGTATTCAGGATTTGTTCTTTTTACAAGCCATTTTCTATTCATAAACAAGTGAATAGTGCCAGTGAATAGTGTTGGTTAGTAACACTAACAACTGGCACTGACACTTTAAACTATTTCCTTGCAAACGGCCTTTTCCCCCCCCACAGCAAAACCGTGGGGCTTGCTATAAATATCGAGGAGTAAGTGCCGACTATGACGCCCATAATCATAGCGAGGGCAAAGTCATGGATGACCTCGCCACCAAAAAAGAAGAGAGCGATTGATGTCAAAAGAACTGTGAGCGAAGTTATGATAGTCCTTGAGAGGACCTCGTTGATGCTTGCGTTCATCACAGTTTCTAATGGTTCTTTATGTCTCACTTTCAGGGTTTCCCTTATTCTGTCAAAAACCACAACTGTATCTGTCAAAGAATAACCTGCAATTGTAAGAAGCGCTGTTACGAGTATTAGATTTATCTCTTTACCCATTAAATAAAATATTCCAAGGACTGCAAGCACATCATGAAAAGTTGCAATTGTTGCGCCCACCCCGAAATTAAACTGAAATCTGAATGCAACATATATGAGTATGCCTATAACTGCAAATGCCACTGCCTTTGCTGCATCTACTCTTAGCTTGCCTCCAACCTTTGGACCTATCTCAGTTGTTGAATCAACAACGTATTTGTTATCAGGGAGTTTCTGACTGATTATGCCTGTAATTGCATCAGACGTCTGACCGAGCTGCTGTTCGGTCTTTTTTACACGTATCAGGATTTTATTTTCAGTAGGTAAATCCTGCAGATCAAAATCCTTGAGGCCGCCATTTTCAAGCGCCTTTCTGACATCGTGAAGAACAACGGATTTTTCGAATTTGAGCTGTATGGCGGTTCCGCCTGCAAAGTCAATCCCCAGATTTGCCTTTCCATTAGCTATCTGGATTATGGCAATTATGCCGATGATTGAAAGAATCCCCGAAAACACAAAGGCAATATATCTTTTGCCAAGAAAATTTATGTTTGTCCCCTTTATGAGTTCTAACATTTAGCCTCCTATATACTCAGCTTCTTGACTTCACGCCTGCTATTTATGAGGTCAAAGACGGTTTTTGTTCCTATGAGTGCTGTGAAGAGATTTATAGCAACGCCGAGACTCAGGGTTACTGCAAATCCCTTTATTGGTCCTGTACCGAATTGAAAAAGGACTGCTGCTGTTATCAGGGTTGTTACATGAGAGTCAAAAATAGTCCAGAATGCCTTATGGTAACCTGAATCAACTGCGCTTCGGGGTGTTTTGCCTGCACGTACCTCATCTCTTATCCTTTCGAACATAAGGACATTTGAATCAACTGCCATACCGATTGCAAGGATAATTCCTGCAATGCCCGGCATTGTGAGTGTTGCATTCAAAGATGCCATTGCCCCCAGAAGCAGTACGATATTAAGGACAAGGGCAAAATCTGCGATCACACCTGAAAGCCTGTAATAGATAATCATAAAGATTACAACGAATATGGTGCCGATAATGCCCGCCATCTTTCCTGCCTCAATTGAGTCTGTTCCGAGCGATGGCCCTACTGTAATATTTTGAAGCATCTTCACAGGTGCAGGAAGCGCCCCGGCTTTCAGTACTATTGCAAGGTCTTTTGCCTCGTCCATTGAAAAACTTCCTGTAATCTGCGCATTGCCTCCTGAAATCCGCTCCTGAATTACAGGGGCTGAATAGATAGTGTTGTCAAGAATTATTGCAAGCCGTTTTTTAACATTAGCAGCTGTTACTTCCTCAAAGAGTTTTGCTCCTGCTGCATTAAAGGATATCGAGACATAGGGTTCACCAAACCTCGATGAATCTATGTTTACCTTTGCTTCTTTAAGCAGATCCCCGGTGAGTGATGCCTGCTTTTTTATGAGTATAGGGCTTTTCCTTACAACACCTGTTTCTCTGTTTATTTTTTTCTCAAAAAGTATTTCGTCATCCGCAGGGATTTTCTCTACAAATTTTTTAAGAAGATTTTCTTCTTCGCCCGGCTCTACAGATGCCGGTATCTCAGCAGCAACAGGTGAGGAATCATCAACGAGTTTGAATTCAAGCTGTGCGGTCTTACCTATTATCTCTATTGCCCGCTTCGGGTCTTTTATCCCTGGGAGCTGAACTACGATCTCGTTTGTCCCCTGCCTGTGGATTGTAGGCTCTGCAACACCGAACTGGTCAATCCTGTTGCGGATAGTCTCAAGCGCCTGGTCGGCAGAATTATCTTTGATTCTATTTGCTTCTTTATCAGAGATTTTATATGCAAGTTTTGTCCCTGTCTCCACAGGTGTTAGTATTGGATAATTGTCCTCTATGGCCTTTCTTATCTCCATTGATGAGGGTGCAACTGTTATAAGCATACCGCTGCTCGTAATCTCCGCACTCAATTTCTTTTTAGTAATGATGTCCCTTAAGGATTGTGCAATCCTTTCTGTTGTTATTTCAACAGCTTTTTCACCCTCAACCTCAAATACGAGATGAATGCCGCCCTGAAGGTCAAGGCCCATTGTTATCCCCTTATCCGGCATATTTTTTTTCCACCATTCAGGCATCTGTCTGAATACTGGTGTGTTCGGCAGGAAAAAGACTCCTGCAAGAATAATTGTCACGCCAATGAGGATGAATCTCCAGAGAATGTTCTTCTTCATTTAAATCTAACCTCCAAAAGATAAGTTAAAAGTTTAAAGTTGCGAGTTAGAAGTTATTTAGGAAAAACTTTTAACTTTCAACTCTTAACTCTGAACTTTTTTATGCCATGCGCGTATTATTTATATATAATTGAAATTCGCAGCCCAAG
>JAKALU010000181.1 GCA_021824065.1 Nitrospirota bacterium | reverse complement strand
TCTCTGGAGTATCCGTACAAGTTGTTTTGAGAATAACTGTAGGGTTCTTGCATCAATATCGCCGAATGCTGAGAATCTTGAAGTATCAGCGGCCAAAACCCCGAGCACAAAAGAGCCATCAATTATAGGTATAGCAATAAAAGATGCGATTTCGCCTTTCTTAAGGTACCCTACTTCATAACCTTTTTCACTCACATTTGAAGAAATTATTGTGCGTTTTTCTTTAAAGCATGTTGTTATAAATCCTTCTCCTGAAAGGATGATACTCTGTGCATTCTCTGACGAGCTTCTGAGCTTTAAGCTGTTACCATGTGGGCTGAAGAGATTCACTGAATCAGCGAGCATAGAATGTTTTATTGTAAGCAGAACCTCTTTTAGCTCCTCATCTGCCTTAGCCATTGAAGACAGATATTGTGCTACGACGGTATCATCCTTGATAGACCCAACCTCTGGTTCATAAGCAATGCCTGCAGCTTCTTTTTTCAATGATGTAAGCTGCGATTCAAGTTTATCCTTCTTTTTGTTTATTGAGGTAACAAAGATTGAAGACATCACAGCAACTATAATCACAGCAAGATTGAAAGATGCTTCTTCTAATGCGTTGCCGGTTTCCATGAAATGTCTTATCTCAAGCAGCGGGATAGTTAGACTCAGAAATATAATAGTGCTCAGTGGGTAAAATGCAGTCAGCGGCACCAGGTATAGTAGATATGTTATATGGAGCCAATTATATTTAGATAACTGTATGCCTCCTGCCATTAAGAGTGCTACAGAAAAGAGGATCTCAAAGGTATATCTCTTATCATTTTTTATACCCCGCAGGAATATATAAGAAACTACCGCCAATAAGGCAAATGAGAACCACAGGTATGGCTTTTTGGATGCAAATTCAAAGAAAAGTCCGAGCCATAATAGGAACAGGAGAATAAGGGGTGCTATCCTTTTGAGTTTGATGCTCTCCCTCTTTTTACCTCCTCTTCTCTGAAAAACTTCTTGTAAAGCACTTCCCACTCGGGACTCCCCTCAACTATTTTTCTTGAAAAGGACTGGAGCTTTTTTCTGACAATTGAATCTATATCAGTGCCTATCTTTAATTCATTAAGGATTATGCGCTTAATCTCACGCCTTATCTTTCCCTCTTCACCATTAAGTTCTATGTAGTTTCCATCCATAAGCCCCTTAAGGAGGACATGTGTTAGATGCGTCACTTTTTCATCAGAAAGCATTACAGGATTAAATTTCTCTCTTTCACAATTTTTTGTTTTGTAAGTTCAAATAGCTTCCTAAAATCAAGTTTGCTTCTTTCTATTTCTGGACTATGTTTTCTGAGGATTTCTCTTACTTCTTCATTTAACCTGTCTTCTATCATGAGCTCGTCCAGGATGAGTTCCTCTGCCCCGGATAGTAACTTATCCATTGACACACGCGGGGTTACCAGTTGTTTTGATACAAGCCCTTCTACAATTTTTTTAGTTATCAGCGGTACCCATGTCTTCGGGATCCTCATGACTTATTTTTCTACAAAAGAAAGTAGGGCTATGTGTCTCGCTCTTTTTATTGCCTCGCTCAGGCCTCTTTGATGTTTTGCACAAACCCCTGTCATCCTACGCGGGAGAATTTTACCTTTGTCTGTAAGATAGTTTCTTAATATCTTGGTCTCTTTATAGTCTATAAACTCTACTTTCTCTGCACAGAATCTGCAAAATTTTTTCCTCTGGACTCTTCTCTGCTGCAATATTTTCTCCTTTCTCAATTAGTTTCGGTATCAGTCAGTGACAGTCATCAAAACTTATTTAAAACGCTGACACTAAACACTGGCACTAATAACTCTTTAAAATGGTTCCAAATCTGTTGTTTCTTCAGGCGGAGCAATATCTTCACCGGCGCTGGAGTCACCTATTCCCCCTTCGCTTTGCGTGGCAGACTTCTTTGATAGAAATCTAACAGAATTGGCAACAACTTCAACCTTGCTTCTCTGCTGCCCTTCGGATTCCCACCTTCTCTCCTGTAACCTTCCTTCTACAAGAACAGGCCTGCCTTTGCTTAGATACTGACTACATGATTCAGCCTGTTTTCCAAAGACTACAATATCTATAAAAAGTGTCTCAGCTTTTAGTTCGTCTGATTGCTTATACCTTGAGTTTACAGCTATTCTGAACGAAGATACTGCTGTCCCCTGGGGTGTATATCTGAGTTCAGGGTCCTTTGTAAGATTCCCTATCATTATTACTTTGTTATACATTTACGCCTCGCTTTTTTGTTCTGTTTTCTCTCCGGCGGTGGATGGGTTCTCAACGATAGAAATTGACTGTAACGCCGCATCCATCTCTTTTTTCCTAAGCCTTACAACTATATATTTTATTATAGGGTCAAAGACCCTATAATAATCTTCAAGTTTTTTTATTAATGTTGATGGAGCTTTAAATAATAGTAGGAGATAAAATCCCTTTTTCTGTTTTTTGATATCGTATGCGAGCTTTTTTCGGCCCCACACATCAGCCTTGAGCACTTCGCCACCAGAGCTTGTTATAAGGTCTTTTATCTTCCCTGTGGCTGCCTCGATTTCTTCGTCAGCGAGAGACGCGTTAAGGATTATGATATTTTCATAGATGTTCATTTGAACACCTCCTTATGGATTTATCCGCCTAAGACGGATTACAGCCCTACTCTAAAAGAGAGAGCAAGAAGTTGTTATTTATAACACAGAAGGATAAATAAAATCAACTTACCGGTTATTCTCTAAGGGGATGTTCCACGTGGAACATTGGTCTAATGTTTTGCCCATTGAATCAAAAGGTATGCCACACTCTTATCCCAAATCTTATAGGTATACCACGACGGGGTTCGAAGAGGTAAAGTTCCTTGCTTTTTATTAAAAGATATGGATACTGGATCTCTCCAAGAGGCTGCAATTTTCTCCCTAAAACTTCGCCGACAACTGTTATCTCTCTTCCCATGGAATAAATTGCCGTATCCAGATAGCCATCATAAAGGATGAGGAATCTACCGTATGAGATGTCAGTATCTTCTGGTCTCTCTCGATAATCCAATGGCTTTTGAACTACCTCTACATATGTCCCCTCAGGGGTGTTTATGGAACTTGCAATGACGCCTCCAAGCATAACAGTCTTCCCTTTAAGTGTGTCAGGGTCTTTAAAAAGGTCAGTAGGCGTAATGGCTTTGTCCACGCCTTCCCTTAGTTCCTTAGAAACAGTATGACCGCAGCAAAAAAAGAATGAGATGATTAGTATAAAAACAAAGTTTTTCATGTAATAATTATATCGTGTTTTATTGTCGAAGGATAGGAATTAGGAATTAAGTGAAGCGAGGATGCCACCCCCCTCAGATTTGCCGAGGAGAACGAGGCGACTGAGGCGAAAGCGAAAATGCTTATCATGGGTGTCTAACCATAGATGAAAAGGAGGTATTGTTATGAAAACAGGCTTTATAGGTCTCGGTCATCTCGGTAAGGCAATGGCTCAAAGATTAATCACCCAAGGAGTGGATTTAATTGTCTGGAACAGGACAAAGGAAAAGGCGTCAGGCCTTGGCGCAGAAATAGCAGATAGCCCGGCTGACCTTATTTCAAAGGTTCAAATTTTGTTTATGAATTTGTTCGACAGCGATGCTGTTAATGCCGTAATTACTGGTAAAAGCGGACTTCTGGAAGGAGATTGCAACGGGAAAATTATAGTTGACACCACAACAAACCATTTTGAATCAGTAGTACATTTCCATGAGATTTTCAAAGAGGGCGGCGCATATTATTTAGAGTCTCCTGTACTCGGCAGTGTAATCCCTGCATCTCAG
>JAKALU010000042.1 GCA_021824065.1 Nitrospirota bacterium | reverse complement strand
TAACAGCTTTGGCGGTCCCGTCCCTAAACCCTCTGTTGCCGAGCCTCCCTTTGAAGTATCCGGCAAGGCAGCACGCCAAAGATATACTCATCCAAATGATGATTTCGTGCAGGCTGGGGATTTGTATCGTAAGGTCATGACAGACACAGATAGAGACCATCTGATAGGTAATATTGTAGCCCATCTGGGAGGCGCACAAAAACGCATCCAGTATCGCCAGACAGCCATCTTTTACAAGGCTGATATAGACTATGGCATTCGTGTCGCCAAAGGTCTTAATCTGGATGCAAATGAGGTTAAACGCCTGGCAGAGATGTCTCATGAAGAAAGGGCAAAGGCTACTGCACAAGGAACCTATTAAGAAGGAGGTGATATATAGGTCCTTGGAAGTTCAGGGAAATGGGTGCTGAAAATTTTTCTCTGCCTTTTATGAATAGGAGTTAACATAAACAATTGGAGGTTTCAAAAAATACCCTGGCCTTGTGGATGAAAAAACACGGATGAGTCTCTATATAAGGAGGTTACCATGTTTAAGAATATCTTTTACGCGGTGTTTCTTTTTACTTTCTTATTGCTGATAGGTACTGAGAGAACCTTTGCCGAAACCAATTTAATTGTTTTGGAATCACCTTATTCTTTCGATAAGACCGTCAAGGCTATCGAACAGGCAATTCGACCTAATAATATGGGGATTACAGCAAAGATTAACGCACAGGCTAATTTGGCGAGAGTAGGAATCAAAATCAGAGGAAACCAAATTTTTGAAATTTTCAGACCCGATTATGCTAAGCGTATTTTTGATCGAAATCTCCAGGCCGGGATTGAGCCGCCTCTACGGATTTATATCTACGAAGATGGAAATAAAACCTTTGTTGTCTATCGCAAGCCGTCTTCCATCTTCAAACCTTACGATGATCCTGTTTTGATGGATATTGGAAAGAAGCTTGATATAATTTTAGAAAAGATCATCAAAACAGCCTTTAATAATTAATTTGAGATCCGTATCAGGAGGGAGAAGATGAAGAAGCAAGTAAGATTTGGGCTGGCACTGGGTATTATCGCATTGCTTATTATCAGCAACAAGACCATTGCCCAACAAAAGCCTCAAGATGCCAATACCTGCCTGCAGTGCCATAGTGATGCAAAGAAGATGAAGGAGCTCGGCTATCCTGAGCTTGCCATGACCCGGGAGGAGGTAGAAAAACAGACAGGCATGCCTGCAACCTGCGAGATGTGTCATCAGGGAAATCCCAATGACAATACCATTGAGGGAGCGCATAAGGGTATCTTAGGTCTATCTGTAGTCATGAAGAAGGAATCTATTGCGGTTCCGAGGAGGGAGCTTAAAGGGGAAGACAGGGAATCCATCAAAAGCTTGAAGCCGAAAGGTGATTTTGCAGGCAATGCCCTTTTCCCGAGGGTGATGGGCAAGGACGGCAAGCCTGAGCTTAATCCGAGGGTATCGGTTGTCCAATGGCATGACAAGGATATCAATACCATTGCCTTTAATCCGGGTATTGCGGAGAAGACCTGTGGAACCTGCCATCCGGAGGCTGTCAAGAGCTACATGAAGACAGAAATGGGGTTAACATTGACCATGAGCCAGTATGTGACCTGGTTCAGCCCCACAGGCCCTCAGACCTGCGGCCTCTGGACAGCAGCCACCACCAGGCCCAACAATGACAGCTTTACCACCGAAAATATGGAGAGATATAATGCTGTCAGCACTGCCCATCTTGGCAAAGAACAGGCATTTTCCAACCAGAGAAACTGTAATACCTGCCATGCAGGTTGCCTGGATTGTCATTATACCCCTTTTAATAAAGAGGCCAAAGACAGCAAAGGCAGACCAAAAGAGGCAGGGGTACATACCTTTTCTTTTAAGCCGCCGGCGCTTTCATGCATGGGCGGCGGCAGGGCCCAGATATGTCATGCAGGCCCCCTGGAGAGGAGAAGGGGAGATGGATTCATGAAAGGAAACTTTGCAAAGAAAGCCGTTGCTGACCCGCAGACTGAGAATTCAAAAAAATATATCGAGACCCCTGATGTCCACTTTGCCGAAGGCATAACCTGTGTGGACTGTCATCGTCAGAATCACAAAACCCATAACATGGGTGATCAGATAAGAAGTCCCGGGCCCGTGCAGTGTGCAAAATGTCATAAGCAGGAGGTGTCTGCCAATAAAAGGGACATTCACAAGAACCTTTCTTGCGAGGCATGCCATACCCCATTAATTGCAGGCTATGCCTTTAATTTCTGGGCGCCTGGGAAAAGATTCGGAATGGAAACACCATTGGACAGGCACCAGTTTTATAATATCAATGCCATGCAGCCCATCATCCTTAAAAATAAGAAAGGTCAGTGGAACCCCTATCATATAGTCCCTCACATATCAACAAATGTGAAGAAAGAAGAGGTGAAGCTATCCAAAAAGCTTATCTTCAGGAGCAAGCCGGATGTAAACATGAAGAGGGAATATCCATCCAATGACGCTTTCGCTGTCACAGGAATCTATAAGGGCAGCAAGGATGAAGGCATGGTCATGGCATGGTTGAACATTGACAAGGTTGCCCATGCCGTAACAAAGGCCAGAACCTGTGAGAGCTGCCACGGATCAGGAGGGACGCAAAAGGTTTTAGTGGATTACAAGTGGATGGAAAAACCTGATACTGCTTATAAGGATGTTCTCTCAGGCCATTACACGATTGCGGCTGACAGAAAGGGTTTGAGGATAGAGAATCTTTCGGGGACTGATGGAAAAACAATCCCTGAGGGACTTAAACCCCTAACAGGCAAGTGGGATTTAAAGGGAAACTTTTCGATCCCGGAGATAAGGGATAAGAGGGCATATGCTGAAGAAAAAGCCGGATACGAAAGGATATTAGAAAGCGGGGGGAGATACCATCATAAATAAACGCTTGAGGAGAGTATTATGGGTAAATTAAAGGTTTTATTTCATGTAAACGAAGTTGACCGGTGGGACGTCGCCTTCGGGAATATTGCGAATCTCATAAACGATGTTGGGAAGAATAATGTGGATGTGGCAGTGCTTGCCAATGGCCCTTCTGTTGCTGCCTATGCTGATGCTGAAAAGGTCGAGGCAATGAAAGGCCTTTCTGAAAAGGGCGCGAAATTCCTTGCGTGCAGAAACTCGTTGAAAAAGATGTGTTCAGGAGGCGTAGTCTGCATAAGCGAGGAAAATCTGCCCTCCTTCGTTTCGGTGGTGCCTGCCGGAATAACCGAGATCATAAAGAAACAGCATGAAGGATATGCGTATGTGAAACCATGAAGAACGGCAGAAGGTATATCTTTTCAATTATTAACTATAAAAGAGCGGCGTGATTTTCAGGTGATTGCACATTGTTGCAATAGGCTCAAGTAAATAAAAAAGGAGGCAGTGAAATGAAGAGGAACAAATGGCTGAAGATTTTATTTGCAGCGCTTTTGTTTGTGTGTTTTGGACTGTAGAGATTTCTATTAGCAGCCGACAACAGGGACATTAATGATTTTTGGTTTAACCCTTAAATTTAACCGGATGACAGGAGGTTGCCATGAAAAAGATGTTCGCAGTTGTTTTAACAGTAGCTTTTGTTATTTGCTTTGGCTCAGGGGAATTTCTATGGGCACAGGATAAGACGTTGAATGTGTACGGCCCCGGGGGACCTCTGGGCCCCGTGAAGGAGTGTGCAGAGATATTTTCCAAGGCACAGGGAGCCGAAGTAAAGGTTGTCGCAGGCCACACCTTTCAATGGATCGACCAAGCAAAACAGAATGCGGATAATATCTTTGGAGGCGCAGAGTACATGCTGACAGAATTCATCCAGAAATATCCCGGTCTTGTTGACGAAAAAACACGGACGAGTCTCTATATAAGGCCGGCAGGCATCTTGGTGAGGAAAGGAAATCCCAAGAAAATCAGAAATCTTGCTGATTTAACAAAGGATGGCGTTAAAATCATCGATGTAAACGGTGCCGGACAGGTCGGTTTATGGGAAGACATGGCTGGAGCAAAGGGTCTAATACTCGGAATTCAGAAAAATATAGCCCTATCCGTTACAACCAGCGCTGAAGCAATAGAGAAATGGAAATCCATGCCCGAACTCGATGCATGGATTACCTATGAATCATGGCATTACCGCTTAAAGGATATAACAGATCTGGTAAGATTGCCTGCAAAAGAGAGGACTTACCGTGGGACTCCAATTGCAATAACAACAATCACTAAAAACAAAGAACTGGCGGATAAATTCATCGAATTCCTTAAGACAGAGAAGGCGCATAAAGTATTTCAGAAATGGGGATGGAAATGAATAAGATTTAATAACCTTAAAGAAGGAGGTTTGTTTATGCATCCAATGACAAAAGAAAATCTTAAATCAGCTTTTTCTGGTGAGAGTCAGGCACATATGAAGTATCTCATATTTTCTGATAAGGCAGAGGAGGAGGGATTTGGTAACATCGCAAGGCTCTTCAAGGCGATAGCATTCGCAGAGAGGGTTCATGCATCAAACCATCTCAACGCATCAAACGGAAGCAATCTCACAATGGACAATCTCGACATCGCCATTGATGGGGAGACCTTTGAGGTGAATGAAATGTACCCTGCTTACAAAGCAGTGGCAGAATTACAGGATGAGAAAAAGGCTGTCAAATCCATGCATTACGCTCTTGAGGCTGAGAAGATACACGCTGTCTTATATGGCGAGGCAAAGGACGCCGTGAAATCTGGAAAGGATCTGGAGGTTGGCGAGATTAACATATGTCCTGTTTGTGGTCATACAGTTGTTGGCAAGTCCCCTGAGAGATGCCCCATATGCGGTGTCCAGGGAGATAAGTTCAGGAGATTTTAGGGGTAAGATGTCACGAGTTTTCATAATATTGATAGGCATTGTTTTGTCTCCTGTTATAGCATTTTCGCAAGGGCTGTCATATAAAGATAATTTCCCTAATGGAAGGTCTGAACTGAGATGGGCATTTTTCCCCTATTTCAATCTTGATAATCTTGAAGGTGCGAAAGATAGTAAGGCGCCTGATGGTGATAACGGCATTGGTATTTTAAAAAATACAAATGTGGGAGGGTTTGCCAGTCTTAGTTATGCTGTAACAAGGCAGATGGAGAATTTCTATCTTGAAGCCATTGTTTACTGTCCTGTTACAGAAGGAAGTAAAGGCCCCCTCTCGGGAATAGCCTTTTTGATAGATCCCATAAAAGGAGGTTTCTACAGGTTTGTATGTGATTTTAAAACAAATGACCCTGCACTCAATCTTGCCTATGTGGGACTTGAAACGAGAAACTTTCCTGTTTACCTTAAATTCTGGGACCCAAAGGAAATTCCTGGGGGCGTACCAAAAGAATCTGGCTGGCATAAGATGGCTGTAAGGATCAAAGACGGGAGGGTTACAGCATACTGGAATGGAAAAGAACTTAAGGGAGGCCCATTTTTTGTCGATAAAATCCAACGAGGATTTTCAGGGGTCTATGCCAATTTTGTTGGGGGATTAGGAGAAGCCACCACAAAGGTGGACAGTTTCTTAATAAAGGTGGAGTAATGCCTGTAACGACCGGCTAACACGTTGCAAAAGACTAATGTCCAAATCTTTTATGGCTTCTTTTGCAACGGAAACGTTATATGCAATACAGAATATTCAAGGCAGCGTACAACAAAAAAATCCAACGGATGGCTTACAGCCACCGCTGATTTCAGTCGTTCCCCCCTCGCTTCGCTCGGGGGGAATGCGATGCTGAGCAGCTCGTATCCGGTTCTCCCTCGCTCCGCTTCGGGGAGAACCAGATACTCGAACAGATGCCCTTCGGGCACTGCTCAGCATCGCATTATAACCTACCCCTTCCTACCCTGAAAAGAAAAACTACAACGTCAACATGCCTTTAGCGGTACTCCAATCCCTCGATCTTTATCTTTCCTATAACAGGAAGGATCTGAACCTGTTTGTCGATATCACCTGTAATAAGCCTGATGTGTGCTGCATCTGCAGGAAATTGACCGAGCGTTGGATCTATCGCAACCCATTGCCCTATAAAAATCTCAGGCCATGCATGATAAAAAAAATATCCTTCTTTATATGTAAGACCAATTGCTATCCTCGCTGGTATGCCTGCTGCACGCGCTAATGCAGTAAAAAGTGTTGTATGCTCATTGCAATCGCCTCTTTTTGTCTTCAACACCTCTGTTGCCATTGGAATCGTTATAGTAGGCACCTTCTCAATGTTTTTATATACCCATTCATAAATAAGCCTTGCTGCCTTTACTGCATCGTTTTCGTTCCTTACTATTTCCCTTGATAGTGCAACAATCTGGGGATCTTTTGATTGAACGAACATTGTGTCTTTAAGATATTCGTCCAGTAATCCCCCCTCGCCCCCCTTTAGAAAAGGAGGGATGGAGGGGGTACCTGATACCTGTGACCTGAGATCTTCTTTCCTTATCTCCAGCAAATCTCCCTTAAACTTCTGCCTTCCACCATCCAATTCGAGTCCTTTAAAATCAACTCCTGAAAGCCTTATCCTGAGATATTTTGTATCAGAAGGAAGCCTTAGATTAAAAGGCACTGCTATCTGTGCGATAAGGTCTAATGATGGTTTCCCGATTTGCATTGCAGTCTCTTTAGCTTCTTTGACAAGCATAAACCCCAATAGGGTTTCTTCTCTTAATACTTCTCCCTTCTCAGTAAGCCACACATAAAACTCGCTGCCCTTAAATGTCCCTTTAAGTTTAAATACATTTCGTTTAGTGCCCATTGCCATTATCTGCTCTTCGCCTTTGATTTCTATAAGCATATTATCCTGACTAAGAGTTGAAGGGTCAATTATTACCATACTGAATTTTTTGCCTGGTTTAATCCCCTCTTTAAGGACATTAGGGATTATAGAGAGATTAAGGGACGGTTTATCCTTTAAAGATATAGTCCGCTCTGATTTTGTGCCTGGTGCCTCTATAGATATCTTGAGATTTTTGCCCTCAATCTTGCCTTTGATATTCATACTTATGTCTGACTTAAGTGCAAGCTCAAAAGAATTAAGTCCAAAATCAGAATCAAGGTAGGCACAGGTTACCGTTTCAATCTCCCTTTGAGAATTCATAACATTAAGGCTCATCGTTAAAAATTCTGAAATCTTATACCCCCTGTCCCATTTGTCAACTTTCCTGATAGAGTACCCAATCTTTTCGCCTTTGTAATAAACCCCCATCCATTGCTCTTCGTAGAGTTCTTTGGGAAGAACACCTTTATATGCGGCGTGCTCTATATTTTGATTTAATCCGTAATGCCTGAATAAAAGGAGAGCCGTTGCAGCAACCCAGAGGATAAAAATCCCGGCATAAGAGATTTTTCTGAACGAAATGCGTGCCATATTTATAAATAGATTTTACCTAAAGAATGCGATTTAAGAAAGATTAAAGGCTATTGGAAAATCTAAAGATACTTCCTCAGTCTTTCAATGCTCTTTTTTACATCTTCCGCATTGTGCGCCTCGATTGTATAGATAAGGTTTTTATCATTAAGCACTGAGAACAAAATATCAAAATCAAATGTCCCATCTCCGATAGGATTATGTGCGTCACCAGTCCTGTCATTATCATGAAGATGAAGTTCAATGATATAAGACTTAAGAATTGTAAGCCATTCTTCCATCGGCGTTTTTGAAAAAAGGTTGAAGTGGCCGGTATCAAAGCAGATGCCAAAATTTTCAGAACCCATCTCCTGCATTAATAATTTAAGATTTGTAGGCTCATCCTCAAAGATATTCTCAATGGCAATTCTGACCCCGATATCGTTGGCCTTCTCCAGCAATGGTTTCCATGTCATAAGACTCCCTTCAAGCCACAGATCCGGCCTCAGCGAGTATTTCCATTTTTCATATCCTGAATGGAATACAACAGCCTTAACCTTCAGGTCTTCTGCTATGTCCAAGACATGGGAAAACCGTTCCACAGTTACAGCCCTTACCTTTGAGTCAACAGCACCTGGAGACAAGTCCATAAAAGGGGCGTGAACTGTCAGCGAAGGGTTGTAGTCGAGTTTCTCTATCAGTTGGGGGATATCACTTCTATTTATAGAATCAAGGGTCTTTGAGCTGAAATAAATCTCGAGATTAAGCTGCAGTTTCTTTATAAATTCATGATATTCCCCTATTTTGTCATAAGGGATATGTACATGATAATCTGTCACTATGTCTTGGCTGCCACCTCTGGTTTAGTTTCTGTTTTGGTTTCAGCTTTTTTATCAGATTCTTTGGCATCTTTTCTTGAACCCGATGCATAGTCTGTTTTATACCATCCTGTGCCTTTCAGGATAAACGATGTGTTTGAGATAATCTTTTTCAGCCTTCCGCCGCAATCCGGACATGTGGTGAGAGGCTCATCTGTAAATCTCTGAATCTTCTCTTGTATCTCACCGCAACTAAGACATTCATATTCATATACCGGCATTTCTTAAACCTCCTGATAAAAACGAATCTATTAAATATAACTGAATATTGAGGTCGAGGTCAACGCCATCTCTTGACTTTAGATAGATATGTTTTTATTATTCATTTATCGGGGCGTAGCGCAGCCTGGTAGCGCACACGGTTCGGGACCGTGGAGTCGAAGGTTCAAATCCTTTCGCCCCGACCATAAAAAATCACGTCAACGCGTGATAGAATATTGATTAAATATCATTAAAAAGAACTTACCTGCAAGTAAGGATAAAAGCTTATTTTGGGTTTTCATTTTTTAACTCATCTCTAAAAAACCTTTCCGGCGACTGCATACTCTCTACAAACATGGGCAAGAGAAATGAGGATATAACTTTAGTCTTACCTAAAAACCCTCTGAGTTCCCCCTTTTCTTTAAGGTTTTTATAATTCTCTGTCAGATAGTCCTTGAGTCCTGGAAAGCATTTAAGCGTAAGGCTCATTACTGAAGAAAATTCGCCAACTGGTAGCCCAATTTTCTCGAGGGGCTTTAAGGTATTCCCAAGCGCTCCAACAAGGACATCAAGTGGTGTTGTTGCCGTAAGGATTTTTGCTCCTGCAACCATAAAAAATATCCTCGTTGTCCTGACAGATGCGATTCTTAACCCTTCTTCTGTAAACACAATTGAACCAAAACTATAAAGGATCTTCCCGTGGCTGAAAAATATATTGCTTACAAAAGTAAATACAAGGAAAACGCTTATTGGCACCCAGCCCCTCTTAAGAGATGCGACCGGGATTCTCAGGAGCAATATTGTGATCGCAACCAATATAAAAGCATAAACTGTCAGATTCTGAATTAAAAAGAGAGAGATAATAAAGGCAACATATAAGATAATTTTTAATTCAGGAGACAAGGTTATTTCCCCAGTCCGGCGGATATCTGATGCTCTGCTGTTTTTTGTTCGGAAGGCACTGAAGCCACATAAGTATCAATGCCTTTTGCAATGGCCTTTGCGACATTATCTCTGTAAGCTTCTTTTTTGAGCAGCCTTTCTTCTATCGGATTGCTTATGAATGAGACCTCAGCAAGAATTGACGGCATATTAGCACCGAAAAGAACAAAAAACAAAGCGCCTTTTACACCACGATCTTCGATATTGCTGTATTTATCGCTTAATACCCCCATTATCGAGTTCTGTATATAATTAGCAAGTTTTACTGATTTATCCCTCTTTAAATCTCTCTCAAGATCTGCCAGAATTACACCAACATCACTTTTGTATCTATTCATATGCTCTTTCATTTTCTTTAAAGAAATCTGGTTCTCTCTTGCTGCAACCTTGTTTGCTTCTTCTTCATCCGTCCAGTTAAGAAGGTATGTCTCCACACCCCTTGCCTTTCTGTCTGTATTTGCATTTGCATGAATCGAGACAAAAAGGTCTGCGTTCTTGCTGTTCGCAAAGGCCGTCCTGTCTTCCAATCGGATAAACACATCTTTTTCTCTTGTAAGAAAAATCTTCAAATTCTTTTTCTTTGAAAGAAGTCTTCTTAATTTCAGAGCAATATCCAGAACAACGTCCTTTTCATAAAGACCTTTTGCCCCAACTGCGCCGGAGTCATGACCACCATGCCCCGGGTCAAGAACAATAGTTGTTATGCTTGTGACTGTATCTTTAGTTTTTACAGGTTTTTTACCATAAACATCGATGATGAGCTTTGCCGGGTCATAAAGGATAAAGGCATTAAAATCTTTTATCTCCTCTAAATCCAATACAACTCTCACTGTATCCTGACTAAACTGCCCTGCCCTGACTGTTTTTAATATCCCGTCTCCGACAGGTAACGCTGTATTTATCTCTTTTGAGATTTTGCAGTTCTTTAGATCGAAATAAAGCCTGTCAGGATTTGAGATGCGTTTCTTTGTAAAGTCAACAGGGTCTGAAAGGTCAACAACAACCCTTGTATACCCCTTAGACGACCATTGCCTTATGTCCTTAACCTCTATAGGGTCGGATGCAGGCTCAGAGGCAAGTGAAAATCGGAATAATAGAAGACTTAAAAATACTTCGGCTATTATTAGTATTATTGAAAGCCGTAAACTATAAATATTACGGTCTGCCATTCCTAAAAACTAAACAGCCTGAACAGCGGTAATCTCGGGTATTTCACGTTTGATATTGGCCTCTACCCAGTTTTTCAATGTAAGCGTAGACATCGGGCATGTGCCGCACGCACCTTTTAATTTCACATATATAACATTTCCCTTTACGTCTACAAGCTCTATATCTCCGCCTTCAGACTTAAGGCCTATCCTTATCTTTTCAAGAACAGCTTCAATTTTCTCTCTTGACACCATACAGCCTCCTCAAACTTTATTTAATAATAAAGGAAATATATCTATTTATTCAAGAGGTTTCGAGAGGGTATTCCTTGAAATATTAGGCCATTTAATTTAGTATAAAATATGGTTAGTAGTATACTTAAAAGAATATTTGGCACAAAAAATGAGAGGGAAATCAAGCGTCTCTGGCCGATTGTTGAGCATATAAACTCACTTGAGCCGCAAATCATTGCTCTTACTGACAGCCAGTTAAAAGACAAGACAACCGAGTTCAAGAAACGGCTTGAACTCGGTGAAACACTCGATGACATCCTTCCAGAGGCATTTGCAGTCGTAAGAGAGGTTTCAAAAAGGACGCTGAAGATGAGGCATTTTGATGTCCAGTTGCTTGGCGGCATAGTCCTTCACGAAGGAAAAATCTCAGAAATGAAAACAGGTGAAGGAAAGACTCTTGTTGCAACCCTTCCTGTTTATCTTAATGCACTCGAAGGCAGGGGCGTTCATATAGTCACTGTAAATGATTACCTTGCAAGAAGGGATGCGCGCTGGATGGGGCCTATCTATAATTTTCTTGGCCTGAGTGTTGGTGTTATAGTTCACGGCCTAACAGATGAACAAAGACAGGTCTCCTATAACTCTGACATAACATACGGCACAAATAATGAGTTTGGTTTTGATTATCTCAGGGACAATATGAAGTATGATATATCACAATATGCCCAGAGAGAACTCAACTATGCAATAGTTGACGAGGTAGACAGCATCCTTATTGACGAGGCAAGAACCCCTCTCATAATTTCAGGACCTTCTGAGGAATCCACAGACAAATATTACAAGATTGATAAGATCATACCGAAACTTCAGAGAGACACTGATTACACTATCGATGAAAAGGCAAAGACCGTAATCCTTACAGATGAAGGAAACATTAAGGTTGAGAAGCTCTTAGGCGCAGGCAACTTATATGACCCTTCAAACATAGAGCTTGTTCACCATGTGCTTCAGGCACTTAAGGCGCATACACTTTTCAAAAAAGACGTTGACTACATACTTAAAGATGGAGAGGTGATCATTGTTGATGAGTTCACAGGCAGATTGATGCCAGGCAGGCGCTGGAGTGACGGCCTGCATCAGGCAGTGGAGGCAAAAGAAGGTGTAAGGATAGAAAGTGAAAACCAGACCCTTGCTACTATAACATTCCAGAATTACTTCAGGATGTACAAGAAACTTGCTGGCATGACCGGTACTGCTGATACAGAGGCTGAAGAGTTCGGAAAGATATACAACCTTGACGTGGTTATAATCCCAACGAACAAACCAATGATCAGAGAAGATAATCCTGATATGATATATAAAACAGAAAAAGGTAAATTTAATGCAGTAATAAAAGAGATAGAGGAACTTCATAAAAAAGGCCAGCCTGTTCTTGTTGGAACAATATCAATAGAAAAATCAGAAGTCCTGAGTCACATACTGAAAAAGAAGGGTATACCACACTCTGTATTAAATGCAAAATACCATGAAAAAGAGGCAGAGATAATAGCGCAGGCAGGTAGAAGTAGCGCTGTAACAATAGCAACAAATATGGCAGGAAGAGGCACAGATATAATCCTTGGAGGTAATCCCGAGGGACTTGCAAGGGAGCTTTTAAAGGACAAAAAAGACTACACAGATGAAGACTATAAACAGACTCTCTCAAAGGCAGAGGAGATATGCAAAAATGATAGAGAGAAGGTTGTCAGCGTCGGTGGAGTGCATATCCTCGGAACAGAAAGACACGAGGCACGAAGGATTGACAACCAGTTAAGGGGGCGCTCTGGCAGGCAGGGAGACCCTGGCTCTTCAAGATTCTATTTGTCGCTGGAAGACGACCTGATGAGGATATTTGGCTCTGACAGGATATCAGGCATTATGGACAGACTGGGCATGGAAGAAGATATGCCGATAGAGAATAAGATGGTATCAAGGGCAATAGAGAATGCTCAGAAAAGAGTTGAGGCCCACAATTTTGACATAAGAAAACATCTGCTTGAATATGATGATGTCATGAACAAACAGAGGATAGAGATATATTCATTCAGGCGGGAAATCCTGCAAGGCGAGGAATTGAAGGATAGAATATATTCTATGGTCGAAGACACTGTTGATGAGTTGTTATCTATATATTGCCCTGAAGAAAAACATCCCGAAGAATGGAATATGAAGGGCCTCCAGGATGCCGCATATGGCATATTCTCTATAACATATTCTCTAACACCAAAATCCTTAGAAGAAACAAGAGATTCCCTTATATCTGCTATAAAAGAGGCATATGAAAAAAGAGAAGCGGAGATTGGCAGCGACATGATGAGATATATCGAAAAGATGATTATGCTTCAGGTGGTAGATACTCAATGGAAAGATCATTTGCTTGGAATGGATCATCTGAAGGAAGGTATAGGGCTCAGGGGCTATGGTCAGCGAGACCCCCTTACCGAATACAAGAAAGAGGCATTTGAAGTCTTTGCCGAGATGACAGACAGAATTTCGATTGAGGTGTTGAGCAGACTCTTTAAGATTCAGGTAAAAAAGGAAGAAAGCGTAAAAGATATTCCTAAAAGGCAGCGGTTAAATTATAATAGAAGTGATAGCCCTGCTGAAGCACAGCAGCCGGTCCATAAAGGGAAAAAGGTTGGAAGGAATGACCCATGTCCATGCGGGAGTGGTAAAAAATATAAAAAATGTTGCGGTGTGAATGCCTAAAATATTTTTGATAGGAACAAGTCTTCCGAGAAAGGATTTTGAGGATATCCTGACTAAAAACGGGTTTGAAATCTCAAAATTCAGATCCATTGACAATGCACTGCCACGAATCAATGAAAAGGTAGACCTAATTATAATCGAAAAGGAACAGGGCAGAAATAACTCATTTAAAAACTTTGTAAAAGCATCCGCTGGGATACCAAAGCTTATAGTATCCTCTGACTATTCTTTCAGGGGATTTGGTATATTTTTGAATAACCCTCTTGCCTATCCTATTTATAAGCCGTCGGAAAAAGAACTGTTATATTTTGTTAATCGGAGCCTGAAAGAAAAGAAAATATGGCTTGAGAACAAGAAAATCCAGCAGGAACTTAATATTGCCCAGAAAGAGATAGACTTCTTTGAAGAAGTTGGGAGAACACTGACATCCTCTATGGAGCTTAATGAAATACTGGTAGCGATAATGAAAAAAACAAAAGAAATGACAGGGGCAGAGGCATGGTCTGTGCTTTTAGTTGATGAAGAAACAGGAGATATTGTCTTTGAAAGAACCGATGGCAAAAAAACATCTAAGATTGAAAAATATAGGTTAAAGATGGGAGAAGGCATTGCTGGGTGGGTTGCGCAGGAAGGGACTCCTGTAATCGTTCCCGATGTATCACGCGATGAAAGGTTCTCATCCAAATTAGATAAAAAGACACGTTTCAAGACAAAGTCATTGATGTGCGTGCCGATAAAGAGCAAGGGTCGTGTAATCGGAGTTCTTGAGGTTGTGAACAAAATAACAGGAGAGCCTTTTACAAAAGATGACCTCAACCTGCTGATGAGGCTTATTGACCAGGCAGCACTTGCAATCGAGCGGACATCACTCTATCAGAAGATGGCAGAACTCGCTATAACAGATGACCTTACAAAACTTTTCAATACAAGATACTTAAACAGGACTATCGAAATGGAAATCCAGCGCTCAAATAGATACCATACCTCCATCTCATTGATCTTTATAGATATTGACTATTTTAAAAACATAAATGACCATCATGGCCACCTTGTCGGAAGCAAGATGCTTGTCGAGATGGGCCAGCTGATCATCAAAAGCCTGAGGAGTATCGATATCGTTGCAAGATACGGAGGCGACGAATTTGTAGTTGTACTGCCACAGACAACTCCTAAAGCTGCTGTGCAGATTGCTGAGAGACTAAGAAGAGCAGTTGAGCAGAATGTCTTCCTTAAAAAAGAGGGATATGCACTTAAAATGACCGCAAGTTTTGGGGTTGCATCTTATCCTGAGAGCGCAAAATCTAAAGATGACCTTCTTCGTCTGGCAGATGAAGCCATGTACAGAGTTAAATATACCACCAGGAATGGGGTCTATGCTATCGTGCGATAACAGACAAAAGATAGCAACCAGTGACCCAATTCTAACAGCCAAACATTGTTTGGTTATTGTTTGTTGTTTTTTGGAATAAAGAACCCTGCAGCAAGCTAAGGGGATATCGAGTTTAAAATTATGGCTCTTTTTAATTATGCCACAAAAGAGATAACACTCAAGGTTGTTTATTACGGCCCTGGTTTGAGTGGAAAGACAACCAACCTCCAGCAACTGCATTCATCTCTTGATTCCCAAAAAACAGGGAAACTGCTTTCATTAGCCACAGAGACTGACAGGACACTATTCTTTGACTTTCTTCCAGTTGAACTCGGGAAGGTAAAAGATTTTTCAATCAGATTTCAGCTTTACACGGTGCCGGGCCAGGTGAAATATAACGCAACGAGAAAGGTCGTTCTTAAAGGTGCAGATGCTGTTGTATTCGTTGCTGATTCGCAAAGAGAAATGAAAGAAGCAAATATAGAGAGCTTCAACAATATGAGAGAAAATCTCCTCTCAAACAATATAAATCCTGACGACATCTCGCTCGTTCTGCAATACAACAAAAGGGACTTAACTGATATACTCTCTATTGATGAGTTGAACAAAGATTTAAATAGTGATGACCAGGTATATCTTGAGGCAGAGGCTATTAATGGCAAAGGGGTTCAGGAGACATTCCAGACTATTACAAAGCTCCTCATTAAAGACATCGCCCGAAAACATAAACTCGAGATTCAACCTGCAGCACCATCTGAAAAACCTGTCTCAGCAATATCAGAAACCATTATAGAGCAACCGGTTGAAGAGAAAAGAATCCCTCTTGAAGAACCTGCACAACCTATTTTATCATTCGAAGAACAAACTGTCGAAAAAGAAGAAATTCTGATAGAAGAACCTCTGCAACCTCCTGCATCCTTACAAGTGCCCGCAGTTGAAGAAGAATTCGTCTTTGCAGAAGAACCTGCACAGCCTCCCCCTCCTTTACAACAGCCAGCGATTGAAGAGGAATTTACGATAGAAGAATTTATACAACCTCCAGCACCTGAACCCCCTCAGGAGATAGTAGTTGAAAGAGAAGAAGAGAAAGAACCGGCAGTTGAAGAAGAATTCGTCTTTGCAGAAGAACCTGTGCAGCCATCTGTACCAGCACAGGAGCCAGCACTCGAATATGGAAGAGTGCAGGAAACTATAATTAAAGAGATCCCGATGTTCCCAACCGAAGAGCTCAACAAAATAAGAGCAAGCATCAAAGAAATTCCGATATTCCCTGTTGAAAAATTTGATAAAATAACAGACAGCGTTAAAGAAACCAACCAATTGCTTATCAGCCTCAAAGTTGCAATCAAGGAGCTATCCGATGAGCTTAAGAAATCAAGAGAAGAACAGAAAGAAATGTTAACCATAATCAGGGAAATGAAAATAAGCGAAACAGTGGAAAAACTCAAGGGCAGGAAGAAAAAAGGCTGGTTTAGTTAAAATAATCAAACCTTCTCAAGTGTCTTTATCAAAGCCTCTGCCTTCTTGAGACTTTCACAGTATTCTCTTTCGGGGTCTGAATCTGCAACAATACCAGCACCTGCCTGAACATACGCAAAGCCATTCTTTATAACAAATGTCCGTATAATGATATTTAAGTCCATGTTACCAGAGAATCCAATATAGCCGATGGAGCCCGTGTACGGTCCCCTCGCAACAGGTTCAAGTTCATCTATTATCTCCATGCACCTGACCTTTGGGACGCCAGTTATTGTGCCTCCTGGAAATGCTGCCTTTATTGAATCAAAACATGTTTTGTTAGGAGCAAGCTTGCCTTTTATATTAGAGACGATATGAATAACATGAGAATAATCCTCTGTTATCATGAGCTCATCTACGCGAACGCTTCCATAATCAGAAACCCTCCCAATATCATTCCTTTCAAGGTCAATAAGCATTATGTGTTCTGCCCTTTCTTTCTCATTCAAAAGCAACTCTGCCCGCATAAGTTCATCTTCTTTTATGTCTTTGCCCCTCGGCCTTGTGCCTGCTATCGGCCTTGTCTCGATGATGCCATCTTTGACCCTCAACAACCTCTCAGGTGAGGAACTGACAATCTGATATCCCCCGAAATCAATAAAACCGGCAAATGGCGATGGGTTAATAGAACGAAGTATCTTATAAAGATTCCACGGCTTAACAGCTCCTATATTGGCTGAAACCCTCAAGGAAAGGTTTGCCTGGAATATGTCCCCGGCAGCAATGTACTCCTTTGTACGTTTCACAATGTCCATATATTGTTTTTTGGATAAGCCGTGCTTGAGTGCAGAACTGCGGAAGTTCGGTCTCCTCGGCGACTCGCCCCCGCACTCAGGCGGGTTCGCTGAGGAGAATGAGGCAAGAAGCGCAGAAGTTTTTTCTCTGACACTCTGACACTTTGTCTCCTCGGCGACTCGCCTGAGGCGAGACACTTTGACAATAATTTGCCGGATTTCCTCCTCTGCTTCGTCATACTTTTCAGACCAATTAACATCCATATCTCTATAACCAAGCTCTGTGTCCCTTGCCCCGGGGCAGATAATAATCCACGCCTT
>JAKALU010000041.1 GCA_021824065.1 Nitrospirota bacterium | reverse complement strand
GCAATCACATTTAAAAGAGAGTCGCTTATTGATGCTGGATAGGCATAGAGAAGTCTTATCCAGAAATCACCATTGATTGAACACAGGTCTTTTAGCAGGGACGCAATATTATATTCATTGAGGTCTTTGCCGTAGCAGGCGGTATCCTGTGCAACAAGTATAAGTTCTTTTACCCCTGCCTCTATAAGTCTTTTTGCCTCTTTTATAATTTCATCGGGTACGATACTTTTGTATTTACCTCTGATTGACGGGATAACGCAGTATGTGCATTTTTTATTGCATCCATCAGCGATCTTTAGGTATGCGTAAGAACCGGGATTAGGAGTTAGGGGTTGGGGGTTGATTTTACTAAGCCCTAATCCCAAATCCCCAATCCCTCTTATTTTTTTACAATACTCAACAATCCTCTCTTCTTCTCCGACTCCGAATATTGCATCTATCTCAGATATCTCCTTTATAAGTTCATCTTTGTATCGCTTTGCGAGACAGCCGAATACAATGAGTTTTGGATAGGGTTCAGGGGTTCGATGGTTCAAGGGTTCGAGTGCAGAAGAAGTTTTTTCCCTTGACCCCTTGTCGCCACTGGCGACTCGCCGAGGAGAGTCCCCTTGAATCCTTGAACCTTTTTTTAGTTTGGCAAGTTTCAGTATCTCTTCTATCGATTCTTTTTTTGCATCTTCTATAAATCCACATGTGTTAATAAGAAGGATGTCCGCATCATCAGGATTATGGAGATACGAAAAACCGTTGCTGATAAGTCTTCGTGTAAGATTGTCAGAATCAACGAGATTTTTTGGACAACCGAGGCTTACGATAGAAACTTTATTTGCCATGGTAATGTGTTCTTTTCAATGCATGGTAGATAATAAAATAGCTGATAATTGCTGAAATAAAACCAATCAGCAATGTGCCTAAAATGAAAGGCAGAAGCAATGATTTGAAATTGTAAATGAAGGATGTGAATGTAATGTTTGACCAGTCTATATGAGGTATTATCTGTTTCGTACCGAGACATTTTGCTCCTACCCATGTGCTGAATGTATATATAGGTACGATGGTCCAGGGGTTTGTCACAAATACTCCTGTGATAGTGACAAGTCTATTCAGTCTGAATGCCCATGCGATTGCGATACCAAGGACTGTATGGAGGCCAAGCAGAGGAGACATACCTATGAAAATACCCACTGCGAATGCTATTGCCAATCTATGATGAGAATCCCGGAGGGTTAATATCTCTCTGAGTCTATCTCTGAATCTCATAGTTCGACTGGCTCACTATGTACTGAGCCTGTGGGAGCAAAGTGTTGGTACCCCTTTGGAGAGAAAGTTGCTTCTTTGCCTTTCTTGTCCACAATTATCCTTCCCGAATTTGTAATCTCTCCGATATAAGTTATCTTTACCTCCCCTGCACCCCTCCCTGGCAAGGAGGGGATGGGGGAGGTTGAGGGCGCTGTAAAAAGTAATTCGTAGTCCTCTCCGCCCGAGACTGCGAGGTTGAATGAATCCATCTTTAAGGCAGATGATACTTTTTTCAGATTATTAGAAACAGGTATACGTTCCATATAGATTCTCGCACCGACCTTGCTTTCAGCACATAACCTTGATAAATCAATGAAGAGCCCGTCACTCAGGTCAATCATAGCTGTTGCATGTTTAACAAAATTTCCGGGGTTTCTCGCCTCTGGCATGAGATGTCTCTTGAGCAGTGGTTTAACCACATTCCATGTCAGTCCCAGTTTTGAAAGTTCGTAGGGTCGGGGTAACCCCGCCCTTACAGGAGTTCGGAGTTGAGAGTTACCCCCCCCATCCATCCTTTTTATCCTCTTAAGCAATTTCAGCCCGCATGCTGAATCTCCCAGATTCCCTGTCACATATATCTTATCGCCGCGCCTTGCGCCAGAACGTTTCACAGGTCTTTCCGAATATCCTGTGAGCGAAGCCGCAACAACCATGTCTTTTTTTGAAGAAGATATGTCTCCACCGACGAGGGATACACCGTATAATTTTATTGCATCTTGAACACCATTAAAGAATCTATTAAGGAAAGATTCCTCTATGTTTTTATTCAGTGCGATGTCCAGCAGAAGGTGCTGAGGCCTTCCACCCATGGCATAAATATCACTAACATTTATAGAGACAAGCTTAAATCCGAGTTGGTAAGGAGTCACAAAACTTAAGTCAAAGTGAACCCCCTCAACCATCATATCACTGGTGATAAGGAGATTATTCCCCCTGGATATTAATACTGCTGCATCATCGCCTATACCGACAATAATACCTTTCCGCCTCAGGTGGAGCTTTGACTTTTGGGTAAATCTATTGCGAATTATTTCTGTCAGGGAAAGCTCCCCGATCTCAGAGAGTCTCATTACCTTACTGCTTTTTGTGACGGCTATTAACTTTTTTCAGTGCTGTTTTAAGCACGTCATTCATTGTATCAGCAAAGATAAATTTCATATCCTTCTTTACATATTTTGGGATATCTTCGAGGTCCTTCTTATTTCTCTTTGGTATAATTACAATCCTGATGCCCATTCTCTTTGCAGCCAATGCCTTTTCCTTTAGCCCACCTATGGGCAGCACCCTGCCTCTCAACGTAACCTCGCCCGTCATCGCAACATCTTTTTTCACTGGTCTGCCTGTGAGGGCAGAGGCAATAGAAGTTGCCATTGTTATCCCGGCTGAGGGACCATCTTTTGGTATTGCTCCAGCAGGGACATGGATATGCATATCTGTTTTAGAAAATATCTCATCCTTTATACCAAGTAAGTGTGCCCTTGATCTGACATAGCTTAAGGCTGCCTGCGCAGACTCTTTCATCACATCGCCAAGCTGTCCTGTGAGGGTGAGACTTCCTTTGCCTTTCATGGTCGTTGCCTCAACATAGATTATGTCACCGCCTGTCTCTGTCCACGCAAGACCCGTTGATACCCCAACCTCGTCTTTCTCCATCTCTTCTTCAGGGAGATATTTAGGAACGCCGAGATATTTGTGGATATTTCTTGTTGTTATAAGAAATATTTTTTGTTTGCCTTCTGCTATCTTTTTAGCAACTTTTCTGCAGAGATTGGCTATTTCCCTTTCGAGATTTCTGACGCCTGCCTCTCGCGTATACTGAGAGATTATCAAAAGAACAGCAGGATCTGTTATCCTCAATACCTTGCTTGTTATACCGTGCTCTTCGAGTTGTTTTGGAATAAGATAGTTCTTTGTAATCCCGAGTTTTTCCTCTGCTGTATATCCAGAAAGATATATTATTTCCATTCTGTCCCGCAAGGGACTTGGTATTGTATCAACAAGATTTCCTGTTGTTATAAACATAACCCTTGATAGGTCAAAAGGCACTGTAAGATAATGGTCAACAAATGTATTGTTCTGCTCAGGGTCAAGAACCTCAAGTAGTGCAGATGAAGGGTCGCCCCTGAAATCCATACCTATCTTGTCTATCTCATCGAGCATAAATACAGGATTGTTTGTGCCCGCAGTCTTTATGCTCTGTATTATTCTGCCGGGGAGTGCCCCGACGTATGTCCTTCGATGTCCTCTGATTTCTGCCTCATCTCTTACCCCGCCGAGAGACATGCGGACAAATTCCCTTCCGAGTGCCCTTGCTATTGACTTTCCGAGAGATGTCTTTCCAACTCCTGGCGGGCCTATGAAGCAGAGTATCGGTCCTTTCATTTTTTCTTTTTTTAATTTTCTTACGCTGAGATACTCTAAGATTCGTTCTTTTACCTTTTCGAGATCATAGTGGTCATCGTCAAGTACTTTCTTGGCTGCCTTTATGTCCAGGCTGTCTTTTGTTTGTTTTGACCATGGGAGCTCGACCATCCATTCAAGATATGTCCTTACAGTCCCTGCCTCAGCACTGTCAGGGTGCATCTTCTCAAGACGCTTAAGTTGTTTTTCTGCCTCTTTCTGGACCTTTTCTGGCATTTTTGCTGCTTCTAACTTCTTTTTAAACTCCCTTACCTCCTCCATCCTCTCATCGATATCACCGAGTTCTTTCTGTATTGCCTTTAGCTGCTCTCTCAGAAAATACTCTCTCTGGGTCTTATCTATTTCACCCCTTGCCTCGGTTTGAATCTTCTGCTGAACAGTCAGGAGTTCTATTTCTCTATTAAGAATTTCGCTGACCTTCTTTAGACGCTGAACGGGATCGGTTATCTCGAGTATCTCCTGTGCCTGCTCTGTCTTTAGTCCTATGTTTGATGCAATGAGGTCAGCAATTTTCCCTGGGTCATCGAGATTTTCGATGACAACCATTATGTCAGGGAGAATTGTTTTTCCGAGAGAGGCTGTCTTGTTTATCTGTTCTTTTACAGTCCTCATTAGCGCCTCAATCTCAATTGTTACCTCCTCTGGTTTATAGTCAATTATTTTTTCTATATCTGCTGTAAAAAATGGTTCTTCTTGAGAAAACCTCAATGCCCGTGCCTTGGTCAGACCCTGAACAAGTATCTTGACCCTTCCATCGGGTAGTTTGAGCATCCTCATTATTAGACCGACTGTTCCTATAGGATATAGTTCATCAGGGGTTGGATTCTCCACATTAAGATCTTTTTGGGTGAGAAGCATAATCATCTTATTTGTGCTTAATGAATGTTCTATCGCCTTTATAGACATCTCCCTTCCAACGAAAAGGGGGAGTATCATATAAGGAAATACAACGATGTCCCTTACGGGAAGCACGGGAAGCCTATCGGGAATCTCAACCTCTTTCTCTTCTTTTTCTGCCAGATTTGCCATTCTAAACTCCTAATTTTATTTTATCAGCTTTATCTTAGCGATGCCCTTTTGTTTTTAGTGTTGGTGCTATATCAAGTAAATATTTGATGAATGCCTCTGAGACCTCTTTGTTCTTCAATGCGAAATTAACTGTTGCCTTAAGGTATCCTAACTTATCTCCAGCATCGTATCTTTTCCCTCTGAAATGATAGCCATAAATAGTTTGCCCTTTGAGAAGATCCCTCAGGGCATCTGTAAGCTGTATCTCGCCACCCCTGCCCGGGGTCAATTTTTCAAGGATACCGAATATCTCAGGTGTAAGAATATATCTGCCTATTATTGCTAAGTTAGACGGAGCCTTTTCCCTCTCGGGTTTTTCGATGAGGTCATTAATTTTATATAGTCCGTTGCCAGAAGCCGTTCCTGCTATTACGCCGTATTTGTGTATTTCTGTCATTGGCACCTGTTCAAGAGCAAGTATTGAACAGCCAAGTTTTTCATAGAGCCTGATCATGTCCTTAAGCAATGTCTCCTCAGGGTCAATCACATCATCACTTAACAGGACTGCAAATGGTTCATTATCTACAAATGGTTTTGCGCAGAGGATTGCATGTCCGAGTCCAAGCGCTGCCTTCTGTCTTATGTATGCAAAATTTATATGATTGAGTCTTGTTATTTCCTCGAGGAGTTTTTTCTTGTCCAGCTTTCTGAGATTTTCTTCAAGCTCATATGCGGAATCAAAGTGGTCCTCAATAGCGCGCTTGTATTTGCCTGTAATTATTATGAACTCCTCGATGTTGCATGCTATTGCCTCTTCAATTGCATACTGGATCATAGGTTTATCAACAATAGGCAGCATCTCTTTAGGCGATGCCTTTGTTGCAGGCAGAAACCTTGTACCCAAGCCCCCGGCAGGGAATATAGCTTTTTTTATCTTCTTATTCATATTGAATGTTTACACCGATAAACAATTATTATATCAAATTATAACATACCTCAGCACTTGTTTTTTTTTACTTTCATAAGATAAGATTTCACTAATAAAAAAGACTTGTTCCCCTGTCTATGACAAATGGGTAGGCAGGTTTTTTCTATAAAAGACTGGAAAATAAAAAGAACTCTCTGTTAAAATTATAGCCGATTTTTTCTGGAGGTATGAATGGACTTTACAGGACAGTTTGCTGTTGTTACAGGCGGTGCACGTGGAATTGGAAAGGCAATAGCTGAGGCGCTTGCCAGGAAAGGAGTCAATCTTGTAATCGCTGATATCAGCCTTGAGCAGGCAAAAGACACATCTGCAGAGATCGAAAGCCTTGGTATAAAAACAATGGCTGTGAAACTCGATGTCTCGAAATCAGATGAGGTATCAAAAATATTTGAGGATATATCAAAAGAATGTGGTAGAATAGACATTTTGGTAAACAATGCAGGGGTAACCAGGGACAGCCTCATACTCAGGATGAAGGAAGAGGACTGGGATACCGTTATGAATATCAATTTAAAGAGCGTGTTTCTCTGCTCTAAAGAGGCAATTAAAGTAATGGCAAAACAGAGATATGGAAGGATTATAAATATAGCATCAGTTGTTGCTTTTATGGGAAACCCCGGACAGGCAAATTACAGCGCATCAAAGGCAGGGATTGTTGGTCTGACGAAGACTACTGCGAAGGAGTATGCAAGCAGAGGCATAACTGCAAATGCAGTTGCCCCCGGTTTTATAACAACAGCGATGACCGATGCGCTTACTGAAAATGTTAAAGAGGAAATGAAGAGGGCAATACCCCTTGGGAGATTTGGCACACCCGAGGATGTTGCAAACGCCGTTGTTTTTCTTGCATCACCCGAGGCTGGTTATATAACAGGACAGGTAATACATGTGAATGGTGGAATGTATATGTAAAAAAAGTTAAGAGTTAAGAGTTGAGAGTTATAGGTTTTGAAATAGTTTAATTTTTAACTTTCAACTTTTAACTCATAACTCGTAAATAAAATTGGAGGTGCTTTAATGGTTGAAGAAAAAGTAAAAGAGATTATATCAAAACAGCTTGGGGTCAATCCTTCTGAAGTGACACCCGAGGCATCTTTTGTTGAAGATCTGGGTGCAGACTCTCTTGATACTGTTGAACTTGTAATGGCATTTGAAGAGGCATTTAATATAGAGATACCTGATGAAGATGCCGAAAAGATAACAAAGGTCAAAGACGCAATAGCGTATATCAACAGCAAAAAATCCTAAATGGAAAAAAGAAGAATTGTTGTAACGGGTGTAGGTCTTATTACACCTTTAGGCATTGGAGTCGAAGAAACGTGGAAGGGGCTTATTGAGGGTAGGTCAGGTATCAGAAGAATCACCCACTTTGACTCTTCAGCTTTTGCAACGCAGATAGCAGGTGAGGTTGATGGCTTTAAGCCTGAAGACTATATGGAGACTAAAGAAGTAAAAAAGATGGACCGTTTTATCCATTTTGCTATTGCTGCTTCGGATATGGCAATAAAGGATTCAGGTTTAAAGATAACAGGGGGCGATGCAGAAAAGGTTGGCGTTATTATCGGTTCGGGTATAGGGGGATTGCCTGCAATTGAGCATTACCATTCCGTCTTGCTCGAAAAAGGACCGAGAAGGATAACCCCTTTCTTTATTCCGATGCTGATAATAAATCTCGCAGCCGGTCAGGTATCTATGAAATTCGGGGCAAAAGGGCCGAATTCTGCAGTAGCAACTGCATGTGCCACCGGAAGCCATGCAATCGGAGATGCCTTTAAGATTATTCAGAGGGGCGATGCAGAGGCAATGATTGCAGGGGGTTCTGAAGCAGTCATAACACCATTGGGTATAGGCGGATTCAATGCAATGAAGGCGCTCTCAACACGAAATAATGAACCTGAAAAGGCAAGCAGACCTTTTGATAAAGACAGGGATGGTTTTGTAATGGGGGAAGGCTCAGGCATAATGATACTTGAGAGCCTTGATAGTGCACGTTCAAGAGGTGCGAAGATATATGCAGAGGTAGTCGGATATGGTATGACCGCAGATGCATATCATATGACTTCTCCAGCGCCAGAGGGCGAGGGCGCTGCGCGGTGTATGGCAATAGCGTTGAAGGATGGAGGCATTAAGCCTTCAGATGTTGATTATATAAATGCTCACGGGACATCTACAAAATATGGGGATGAGCTCGAGAGTATGGCAGTAAAGAATGTCTTTAAAGATCATGCATATAGAGTTGCTGTGAGTTCAACAAAATCTATGACAGGCCATCTGCTCGGCGCTGCAGGAGGAGTTGAGGCTGTTATCAATGTTTTATGCATGAGGGATAATATTGTGCCTCCGACAATTAACCTTGACAATCCTGACCCTCAATGCGACCTTGATTATGTTCCTCACAAGGCAAGGAAGATGGAAGTTAACTGTGTTATGTCCAATTCCTTTGGTTTCGGCGGAACAAACGCTTGCCTGATTTTCAAGAGATTCAGAGAGTAAATTGAGCCTTTTCTGTTTCTAATTGTAAAGATATCCTTTCACTTCCTGAACAAAAATTCTGACCCTTCTAAGCCCAGGTCGTTCGAGTTTGCAAACTCGGCCTTTGGCCTCAAACACTGTAAATTCGGTTATTGTGACACGCACCCTTCATCAAGAAGGTGTCCTTCCGCTGTCTGGCTGTAATATTTAAAATTTAAAGTTTACATATTACGCAACTTGTATGAGGTCTTTCATTTGCCACTATATGTAGTATTTGCCATATTTATATACGATTGTTCCTACTATAGCATCAGAACTTACATAAATATGATTTTCTGTATAAATTAAGTAGTTGCTTGTTCATGCAACTACTTGTATTGTATTGGTAACCGCATCAATCGTTATATCTTATGTGTGTTTCTGTATGCTTCAAATGATTGATTGTTGACCTATCTGATATGCATCGAATAAAAAAAATAAGGATTTGTATAAAAATTTAATTTTTTTGTTGACAAAGATGAAAACTTATGTTATAAAGTTATGCAAGATGGTAAAACAACCAACTGGAGAGACATTAAAGATGTTGTTCTCATCCGCAATAAGAGCGGACTTGCTGGCCCTCCTCCTGAATAGTCCTGATGAAAGGTTTTACGTAAGAGAAATAGCAACCCTTATAAGAAAGAACCCTTCTGGTGTTAAGAGAGAACTCGATAATCTTGAGAAAATGGGAATAGTATCGAGCCAGAAGGTTGCAAATCTTAAATACTTTCAGGCAAATAAAATGTCTCCCTTATTTTCAGAATTGAAAAATCTCATTGCGAAATCTCTCGGATTGCCCGGTGCTTTAAAGACAGTGGTCAGAACATCAGGTGCAAAGGCTGCTTTTCTTTACGGTCCCTATGCAGAGGGAGAAGATGTCGGCACTGTTGATCTTTTTGTGATTGGAGCATCTAATACTATTGGAGCAGGGTTGAAAGAACTTGAAGAAAAGTTTGGCAAAAAGATTAATTACACCGTGCTTGAGGAATCAGAATATAAACTTAAGAAGGAAAAAGGAGACGCTGATTTGGAAAAATTGCTATCAGGCAAAAAAATTACCCTGATAGGCAGAATTTAATCCACCTCGGGCGGTTTAAATTAAAGCTTTCCCCTTAGGGGGGAATGGAAGGGGGTGAACAATAATGGCAGCGAAGAAGAAAGCAGCAAAAAAAGCAAAGAAGAAATAAGTTACCGTTTAGAATCTTTGGGCTGGAGATGGCAACTCTCCAGCCTTCTTTTTTTTATTTCCCTTTATTATAAGCTGATGATATATAAAAACCGATTTTCAGGAAAAAATCAAGTAAAATTTGTAACCTATTGAAATTAAAGATGTTTTTATGAGTATGTAAGTGTCTGGGCATGTTCGACATCCGATATAATTACCCAACTGTCGGCTGAGGAGAGTAACTTTTTTATGAACTTTATGTTCGTCGAATGTCCTGCCCTGTTTGCTATGATATGCCCAAATACAGGGAATCCTATCAATGAGAGATCCCCTATAAAATCAAGCATTTTATGTCTTACGAACTCATCCTTAAATCTCAAACCTGTTTTATTCAGAACTCCTTCGTCTCCAAGGATGACGGCATTATCTAAAGAGCCTCCTTTTGCAAGGCCATTTGCCCTGAGGTATTCTACATCCTTCAAAAACCCGAATGTCCTTGCAGGAGCTACTTCTTTTATGAAGGTTTCCTCATTTAGTTCAATAGTTAACTGTTGTTCACCGAGAAGGTGGTGATTGAAATGTATTCTGTATGTAAGTCTTCTGCCATCGTAAGGGAAAGCAGCGATTTCAGAATGCCCGTCCTCAAAAATAACAGGCTTTATAATACGCATGTATGGTCGTTTTTTCCCCTGTTTTGCAATTCCACCTTTTAGGATTATATCAATAAGTTCAGTAGAACTCCCATCAAGTATTGGTATCTCAGAACCATCAAGCTCGATAAGCAGGTTATCTATCCCCAGCCCGGATAGCGCTGCAAGGATGTGTTCAACAGTCTTTATTCTTATGCCATTATGACCGAGACTTGTTGCAAAAGCAGTATCAGTCACTGTGCCTACAAGAGCCCTTATCATTATATTTTTGTCAGTTCTCTGAAAGATAACACCTGTGTCTCTCGGCGCTGGCTTGAGCTTGACAGTGACATGGTTGCCTGTATGAAGCCCTACGCCTTCAAAACTTACTTCCTGTTTTATAGTTCTCTGTAAACACATAACTGTAAGATGGATGCAAATAGAGTGCCAGAGCAAATTTTTTTAAAATCAAAGGGTTTTTGTTATTTAGTGTTGTTTATATTCATCAGATGTGTAGTTATCAACACACTTTAAACTTCACCGCCGACCACAATCTCAGGTATTCTTATTGTTGGCATAGCATCCGAGATAGGCGCTCCCTGGTTATCCTTTCCGCAGGTACCTATTGAAAATCCAAGGTCAGAACCGACCATGTCAATAGATTTGAGCACTTCCGGACCGTTTCCTGTAAGAGTTGCTCCCCTGACAGGCTCTCCTATTTTACCATTCTCAATTATATGGCCTTCCTGAACCTCAAACACAAAATCCCCGGTTACTGTATTTACCTGACCACCACCCATTTTTTTCACAAAAATGCCTTTTGGGGTAGATTTCAGGACATCTTCGGGCGAGGATTCGCCCGGAGCAATAAAAGTGTTAGTCATTCTCGGGATCGGCCTGTTATGATATGACTCTCTGCGGCCATTGCCTGTTGATTTGGTATTGTCCTGCATTGCTGTGAACCTGTCATACATATAACCTTTAAGCACCCCATTTTTTACAAGGACTGTTCTTTGTGCAGGTGTGCCTTCATCATCAAATCTGAATGAGCCTCTTTTATTCGGCAATGTGGCGTCATCGAGTACAGTAATCAAAGGTGATGCAATATTTTCTCCGATTTTTTCTGAATATACCGAAAGCCCCTGCTGTGCAAGGTCGGCCTCGAGGCCGTGTCCTATCGCTTCATGTATCATTGTGCCGCCGGCCTCAGATGATATTACAACCGGCATCCTGCCCCCAGGCGCTCTCTGGGCAGTGAGCATCATGATTGAGCGCTTGACTGCTTTCAAAGCAAACTCCTCTACTTTCATACCATCAAAAAGTTCAAAGCCTATGAAGCCTCCTGCTGACTCATATCCCGTTTGAATTATCCCCTTGTCTGATGCTATTACATGCACGACCATAAGTGTATGAATACGCTCGTCGTCTGCCATAATGCCTTCTGATGTTGCTATCTGAACTTTCTGTACAGAGTCGCGATACATGACAATTACCTGTTTAATCCTTTTATCAAAATCCCGTGCAGTATTATTAGCTGTCCTTACGAGTTCTATTTTTTTGTCCATAGGCACTTTCTCAGGGAGTAATTTTATATTAAAGTTTACTGTTGGTTTCTGTTTTCTGAGATCAAGCATGATGTCTTTATTGGAGGATGCAGATGCCTTGGTCAGGCTATCTGCGAGCTCTAATAATGCCTTCTCAGACATGTCATTACTGTAGGCATAATAGGTTTTTCCATTCGAGATAAGTCTTATACCGGCCCCGGAATCTATCCCTGAGAAGATTTTTTCTATCTTATTGTCCTCAAGCTGTATGGATGTAGGCTTTCTATGTTCAACAAACACATCAGCATACTCCCCCCCTGAAGACATGGTCTTTTTCAGGATTTTTAAAAGAAGTTCATTGTCTAACATCGAAGCCTCCAGGGAAAAAGTATTATAACATCTATTCTCTACTTAACAAGCTTTATTAATATATTCTCCGCAAGGCCGGCACTCACGACATAATCAAAAATCCTTAGACTTTAAAGGATTATATGTATGCATTCCGGGGTTAATTATGGACTAAGTTAGCGCCTTAACAAAATTCAGTTGCTCTTAAGCCTTACCATTCCGGTCTGTGGATTATAGTCATATTTATTAATGTCAATTGTTGCTCCCATGAGATTTTCAATATCCTTAAGGCTCTCGGGATATTTATCATTAGCTGCATGATATGCCTGAATAGTCTTCTTTATCGCATCAAGATTTGCTGTCTCTCCGGCCTGCTGTCCTTTCCTGTATGAATTAATCATGGTGTCGCCATATTCAGCCACAGGGTTTTTGGGCTTCTGGTCGCAGGCCACAAAGAAAGATAAGATAACCACAACAAATAATAATTGTTTCATAGAAATATTTTATCACAAATCCTTAGTTTGTTTTGTAGAATAATTAGATGGCTTATCTATGGGTAGCCTTATCGTTAATATCAGCATTCACCCTTGCCACAAGCGATGCCCTTACAAAAAAAGCGCTTGAACGCGGCAACGAATTTTTAGTTGCATGGTTCAGGCTCTTTTTTTCACTCCCTCTGCTTCTGGGTTTGTGGATTTTTATTCCTCTGCCGGAACTGGATGCCGAATTTTATAAAGCCTTTGCAATCGCAGTGCCCCTTGAGATACTTTCGATTGTTCTTTACATAAAGGCACTGAGGATTTCTCCGCTAAGCCTCACACTTCCATTTCTTGCCCTCACACCTGTTTTTTTGATTTTTATATCTTATTTAATAGTAGGTGAGAAGGTGTCATTCCGGGGCGGTATAGGTATCTTTCTTATTGCTGCAGGAAGCTACACACTGAACATCCATAAGATAAAGAAAGGCATCCTCGAACCTTTTAAGAGCATAACAAAAGAAAAGGGTTCTATCCTGATGATAGGGGTAGCAGTTATTTATACCTTCACATCCTCCCTCGGCAAGGTGGCAATAGAACACTCCTCACCTCTGTTTTTTGCCATAACTTATTACATAGCATTGACTATTTCTTTTGCACCCATAGCCCTATGGATGGGGAGGAACGAGCTTAACAGCTTTGTCAAAGATAAGCAGTTTAAAAAACTGGTTTCTCCTGGTGCTTTCCTGGCTTTTATGGTTATATCCCACATGCTGGCAATGAAACTCACCAAGGTGGCTTATATGATTTCTGTAAAAAGGCTGAGCCTGATTATAGGAATAATCTACGGATACTTCCTTTTTAAAGAAGAGAACATTAAGGAAAGATTCCTCGGTGCAATCCTCATGCTTATTGGTTTTGTAATAGTAGTAACAGCCTCATGAAGAAAGTGTCAGAGCATCAAAGATTCAAAGTGTCAAAGAACTCTGATACTTTGATACCCTGATACTAATTTTTATGAACTGACTGCGGGTGACTCTGCTATTGGATATACACTTATCTGAAGCGTTGAACGGCTTTTCCTTTCAAAGGTAACTGTCCCGTCAATCTTTGCAAAGAGCGTGTCGTCAGTGCCCCTGCCAACATTCAGGCCGGGATGAAACTTTGTGCCCCTTTGCCTCACGATGATATTGCCTGCGCGAACTACCTGACCACCAAATATCTTAACGCCTAAACGTTTTGACTCGCTATCACGACCATTTCTTGAGCTTCCTACACCTTTTTTATGTGCCATTTTATCCTCCGACTACTATCTCTTTTATCTTTAAGGTTGTGTGCTGCTGCCTGTGACCTCTGGTTTTTCTATATACCTTTCTCGGCCTCTGCTTGTGAATTATCACTTTCTTTCCTTTTCCAGAGCCAACTACCTCGGCCTTAACCTCAGCACCTTTAACATAAGGGGTTCCTATTTTGCTCTTCCCTTTATCCTTGACCACTGCAAGCACCTTATCCAGTGAGACATCGGTGCCTGCCTCTGCAGCCAATTTCTCTACATTTATCTTGTCCCCTGAAGAGACCTTATACTGTTTTCCACCTGTTTCTATAATTGCATACATAAATTTTATTACCTCCGAGTTTATTATTAAACATTATTTTTCATAAAAAAGTCAAGAAATCCGGAAACTATAGTTGAAAAATGATATTGTTATGTTTAAAAATATTGCTCTTACTGAATTATTTTTAAGGTATTACGACATAAAATCATAAAAAATGCCTAAAGTTATATTAAAAAAAGCTACCTACAACTATGAAATACTCAAGCCTCGATTCTTTGAGATAACAAATTCCATAGGAGGAGACCTGATCAGGAAGGACACCCGTGTTGTGATAAAACCAAATCTCCTTGCACCAGCGCCACCTGAAAAGGCTATGATCACACATCCACTGGTTATAAAGGCAGCGGTTGAGTATGTGCTTCAAAAGGGAGCCCATCCCCAGATTTCAGATAGCCCCGCAACAGGGTCTTTTGAAAAGATTCTTAAAGATAGTGGAATCAAAGATGCACTTAAAGGCCTCGATGTTGAATACAGAGAGTTTAAACCCTCTGTAAAACTTGATGTTGGTGAACCCTTTGGCAAAATAGAGATCGCTGAAGATGCACTTAAAGCAGATGTGCTTATAAACCTTCCCAAATTAAAAACACATACACAGATGCTTCTAACGCTCGGAGTGAAAAACCTGTTTGGATGCATCGTAGGGCTGAGAAAGCCTGAGTGGCATTTCAGAACAGGGGTTGACAGGGAGATGTTTGCAAGGCTGCTTGTCAAAATTTATGAAGCCGTTAGCCCGTCCTTAACTATTATTGACGGCATTTTGGCGATGGAAGGTCAGGGGCCTGGTAAGCGGGGGATACCAAAACAACTTGGAGTTCTTATGGGCAGTGATGATGGTATAGCGCTGGATATTACTATCTGCAGGATGCTCGGGATTGCTTCAGATAAATTACTGTCGAATAAAGTCGCAAAAGATATGGGGTTGGTTAATGATGTGATAGAAGTGGAGGGTGAACTCCCGGAGATAAGGCATTTCAAACTGCCTGAGATAACCCCTCTGGTCTTTGGCCCTCAAAAGTTTCATAGTTTTATGCGAAAACATCTTGTTCAAAGACCCGTGAGTGACCAGTCCTTATGCAGGATGTGCGGAGAGTGCTGGAGGTATTGCCCTGCCGGAGCAATAACCCGTGAAAGGAAAAAGCTTCACTTTGACTATGACAAATGCATAAGATGTTATTGCTGCATAGAGGTATGTCCTCATGGTGCCCTTCATGCAGAAGAAACTTTATTCGGTAAAATGTTGAGAAAAGTTTTAAAGAAAAATCATGGACACCGCTAATTTTGACTTGCATAATTTTTATTAAATTGTATAAATTTCATAAGTGAAGACAAAAGTAAAGAAAACTCTTTATTCCCTAACAGGGAAACTCATCCTGACCATAGGTGCCATGATGATAGTGGGAAGTATTACCTTCTGGTACTTTTTAATCTATTATCAGGAAAGGGAACTCCTCAAGAATTCTGTAAAATATAGTCTGTCCTTTGTAGACTATGTGAAGAAGAGTACGCGCTATGGAATGCTCACCTTTCAGCAGCTCCTGATTCAGCAGACTGTTGAGGCTATAGGCTCTGCTGAGGGTATCATGAGGGTAAGGATATTTGATAGCAAAGGGAAGGTTGCCTATTCATCAAAAAAAGAAGAGATAGGAACAATACTCGGCAAGAATGACCCTTTATGCCGCTCCTGTCATTCTGAGTCTGTCAAACCAAGGGATATGCAAAGCTGGTCCATCCGCAGGGATCCAGAGGGGTACAGGATTCTGAATATTGTACAGCCTATTTATAATGAACCTGCCTGCTATACTTCTTACTGCCATGTCCACCCCAAGGAGCAGAGAGTTCTTGGTCTTGTAGAGTCTGATGTATCCTTATCACTCCTGGATAAGGCCATGAAAAGGCAGAAAATAGCCATAACAGCTTTTGTCTTCGGCTTTATCTGCTTGATATCGGTAGTCCTCTGTACAATCCTCTGGAACTTGGTCTCCACCCCTGTAAGTATCCTTACACAGGGCATGGAGCGGGTAGCTGCAGGTGAACTTGATTATACAGTCAGGATAGATACCAGGGATGAGATGGGAGAACTTGCAAGGGCATTCAATGCTATGACAGCAGACCTCTCAAAGGCAAAGAAAGAACTAATCGAGTGGGGGAATACACTTGAAAAGAAGGTCGAGGAAAAGACAGAGGCTATCCGTAAGGCTCACGAACAGCTCATACATTCCGAGAAACTCGCATCCCTCGGAAGGATGGCTGCCGGTGTAGCCCACGAAATAAACAGTCCACTTACAGGGATAGTAACTTTCGGTCATCTTTTGCTGAAGAAGTTTCCGGAGGGCAGTCAGGAAAGAGAAGACATCGAGGTTATCATTGAGCAGGCAAACAGGTGTTCGAGTATTATTAAAGGGCTCCTTGGATTCGCAAGGGCAACTTCGGCGGAAAAAAGCTCGGCAAATATAAATGACATCTTGAACAGTTCTTTAAATATGGTCAGGCATAAGGCAGATTTCTTTAATATCAAAATTGTCCTCAATCTCGATGAGTCTCTGCCTTCTATAAGGGCAGATGCGTCTCAGATTCAGCAGGTCTTCTTAAATATGATTATCAATGCAGCAGATGCCATGGATGGAAAAGGAACCCTTACCCTCAGTACCCGAAAGGTTGTTGAAAACGGTAACCCCTTTGCAGAGATAGAGTTTAACGATACAGGCCATGGCGTATCTGAAGAAAACATACCGAAACTCTTTGAACCCTTCTTTACAACAAAACCGGTTGGTAAAGGGACAGGCCTTGGCCTTGCAGTAAGTCACGGTATTATTCAGGACCACGGGGGCAAGATATTTGTAAAAAGCACTTTAGGAGAAGGGACGAGTTTCTTTGTGAGGCTTCCCTTCTATGAGGAGAAGGCATGAGTAAAGGCAGGATCATTGTAATCGATGATGAAGATATAGTCCTGATAAGCTGCCAGCGGGCACTTGCCCCCGAAGGTTATGATGTCAGAATAGTTAAAAGTGGAATGGATGGTCTAAAAATGCTTGAAAGCGAGGCGTTTGATCTTGTGTTGACAGACCTTAAGATGCCTGATATTGATGGTATAGAGGTTCTGAGGATAGTCAAGGGAAAATGGCCTTCAGTAGAGGTTATTATTATAACAGGGTATCAGACAGTTGAAACTGCTGTGAAGGCTATGAAGCTCGGCGCATTTGATTATATTGAGAAGCCTTTCACGCCGGAACAGATTTTATCAGTGGTAAAGAATGCTATTGCACATAGAGCAAGTGAGTGAACCCCGCACTTTTAGGAAAGCACGGCGCAGACAATGAGGTTTTGATCTATGACAATGGATAAGCCTAATATCCTGATAATAGATGATGAGGATATTATAAGGACAGGCTGCCAGCGGGCGCTTGCTCCTGAAGGTTACAAAGTAAAGATGGCCGAGAATGGGGCGGTCGGGCTGAAGATGCTCGGGGGTGAGGCATTTGATCTTGCATTGGTAGATATCAAGATGCCTGATATGGATGGGATAGAAGTGCTTGGGCGAATCAAGGAAGGCTGGCCTGAGACAGAAGTAATAATGATAACCGGATATGGTACCGTAGCTACCGCTGTAAGTGCTATGAAGCTCGGCGCCTTTGATTATATAGAAAAACCCTTTAGACCCGATGACCTTATTATTCTTGTTTCGAGGGCG
>JAKALU010000002.1 GCA_021824065.1 Nitrospirota bacterium | reverse complement strand
CTTGCCCCGCTATCCTCATTCTTTCTTTCTGTCTTTGAGAAGGTTGCCGAGGCAACGAGTTTCCCTGAATATGATGTATGAATCTTGAGCGTGTTTGATAAACCTCTTAGCTCAGGGATTAAGTTATGGGGATATGTCCCGCTTGCTCTTTCTGTTGTGCTTCCTGCAACTGCAGCACTATAAGTATCATATAAGACCTTGTCTCCATTGACATCAAATCTCTTTTCTCTATGAGAAAGATCTACTTCAACCGGACCGAGGTGGCTGTTTGTCCCGATAGCATAGTTCGTTGTCTGCCAGTCGATATCCCTGCTCTGTGAGGTTCTTGTAATGCTGTTAAAATATCCTGCTCCTAAAAGGCTTCTTTGTTGCTGCGTCCCATCCTTTTTCACCGTCATGCCATCAAAGTAAACATGAAACGGGAAATCGGGTGTCTTAAATCTCAAAAACATATCGTTTATGCCTGTCCTTACCCCGTATTCTTTATCTTTATCTCTGACATCTACCCCTGGTGACGATGTACTTGTATTGAGGTCTACAAGATTTATATTCTCGAGATTATGGAATAACGTCCTGTTTATGTCCCTGAAAAGAACAATATCTTTATACGAGTAACCAACATCTCCGAAATAATCTTTTCTATTCTTCACATCGATCTCGAAATGCAACCTGTGGGGAAATGGAAATGCCCATCCTTCCCCACCAAGAGAAATGGAGTCATGCAAATATTCATACTCCTCAACTCTTTCAGAACCGCTGTAATCAACAAGTCTATAGCCTCCAAAGATATTTCCCGTTGGTTTTATCACAGGAAATGTATATACCTCTTCTGATACGACCTCTGCCTCTCCTACACCTATTTCCTGCGCTGAAACCGCATTCCCGGAAATGATTAAAAACACAAAAAATATAAATAAAGTCTTTCTCATTCGTCTACCTCCTACTGTGTAAAGGCTCCGCTGCCGCTTGCAGAGGGAATGTCTGTGCCGTGAATCTGAGAGTGACAATCTGTGCATCTTGTATAAAATGCGCCTTTTCTTTCTAACTGGCTGGAAGCAGTAGATGTCCTGTGCCCTGCATGGCACTGAAGACATAAGAAAGGCACCTGTACAGTAAGTAGATTGTTGTTTACAGAGCCGTGAGGGCTATGGCATGTTGTGCAGTTCTCGCTATTCTCAGCATGCTCATAAATAAAGGGTCCTTCCTTTTCTGCATGGCATCTGGTGCACGTCTCTTTTATAGAATCTTCTTTCAATGATTTATCGTTAAGAGTTCCATGAGTGTCGTGACAGTCTGTGCAGAAAACCTTTTTCTCATGCGTGGGATGGTGGCTCGGAAGTGAGAACTCTGCCTTAATTTCCTGATGACATGTATAACATAGATCTAACATTTTTCTTGGTTTAACCCTTAAATCAGGTCCTTCGTGAACCCTGTGACAATCGGAACATGAAACATCATTTATTGCATGCATACCTGCATTCCAGTTGTGAAGATTAAATGTTGCATTTGCAGTATGACACTTAAGACATATGAGTGATAGTGCCTGTGCAGGCAGATTCTTGTAATCAATCAATGTCTCATATCTGCACGCAGTTTGCTTTCCTTCTTTCCTGTCCTGTTCAACCTTTTCCGGAGTAATGCCCTCTATCGCAAGGCTTCCCGGGCCGTGGCATGATTCACAATCTACAATCGGCATTCCGGATTTTTTTGAGAGTTGTGCACCCATTGTACTTGCTTCAAAGTCTTGTTTTATCTTATCGTGCGAATGGCAGGCAGAGAGACACCTTGCTGTTCCAACGTAGTCAGCATCAAGTCTGCCGGCTATCATTTTCTCGTATTCTTTGATCGGCATAATTGGTTTAGAAGTTTTAAGTGATTCGCAACTTAAAAAGGTAAAAATAAAAAGGAGATAAAAAAGAAGTAAGATCTTCTTTGATTGGACCATACTCACCCCCCAACAAAGTTTGACTTAATATAAAGAAATATACAGGCAATGTCAACTAAAAATTATAGGGTAAAGTAAATTTTTAGACACCAAATAATATCTTCTTTTAGTAGAATATAAAAATGACATCTGGAGAGGAAAAGGCGTGGGAAAACTTAATCGATCTCGAGCCGTTTGAAATATGTAAAAAAGCTATTGCTTCTTATAACAAGGAAAAAACTAATTATATACTCAGGTCACTTGGAATGGACTTTTTAATCTCCCTCAAAAGCCGAGAGATAAAAAGTATGTCTCCGGATGGCGAGAACCTGCTTAACAGGCACAGCTATTTCTTTAATCTCTCAGTTTTATGTTATCTCATCAATGCAAAGGACATCCCCCTGTCAGGCAAACTCATTAAACCCGTAGATATTAAAGGAGGAGCGCTTTTCTTCAGGGGCACCCATGTGCTCCCACTGGATAAGATTGCTGAGAAATACGGGGATGACAAAATAAGTTTTATCAACAAAGGGAAAAGCCTTAATGGAAAGATCATGAATTACGGTGATGCCTCTATAGAACTCCTGCCGATGCCGCGCATACCTGCAACATTAATACTCTGGCTTTCTGACTCTGAGTTTCCAGCAAGGGCTGATCTGCTTTTTGATTCAACATGCGAGCAGCATGTGCCCCTTGATATTATATGGTCAATTGCTATGCTGAGTGTGCTGGTGATGCTGTGAATACAAAACTCTTGCAAAATCAGCAATCTGTCACCCTGAACTTGTTTCAGGGTCTTATAATTTATATTGGTATCATTAGATGCTGAATCAAGTTCAGCATGACATAATTTGCTCTTATAGATAGTTATATGAATCGTAAACTCATTGAAAAAATAGACGCCCTTATCTCAAAGGAAAAAGGCACGGTATTTAAGGACCCGGGCGGCAGGATCAATATTTGCCTCGCTTATCCAAACACATATCATGTTGGCATGTCAAATCTTGGATTTCAGGGAATTTATGCGCTCTTAAATGAAAGAAACGATGTGTTGTGCGAAAGGGTGTTTCTCCCTGATGAAGAAGACATCGATGAATACATAAGAACCGAAACCAGGCTTTTTTCTATGGAATCTAAAAGACCTCTGAACAGGTTTGATATATTCGCATTTTCGGTTTCATTTGAGAATGACTATCCAAATATCCTGAAGATGCTCGAACTCTCGAATATTCCATTTAGGTCATCCGACAGAAACACCTCGCATCCATTGCTTGTGCTCGGAGGCGTATGTGCGTTCTTTAATCCTGAACCCCTATCAGATTTTTTTGATATATGTTTTATCGGTGAGGCAGAGGAGATGCTTCATGAGTTTCTTGATGTATATAAAAGCTCTACAGCAAGGCATGAACTCCATAAGAAGGCGCTTCAGATAGACGGTATTTATGTCCCAAAATTCTATAGCATCAGATACAACAATGGAGTCTCTATAAGAGAAACATCAGAAGGAACGCCTGAGAGAATAAAGAGGCAGTATATCAAAGATATCTCAGCCCATAGATTCAGACCGGCAATAATAACCCCGGAGACAGAATTTTCAGAGATGTATCTCATCGAAGCGATGAGGGGATGCCCGTGGAAATGCAGGTTCTGTGTTGCAGGACATATTTATAATCCGCCAAGAAAAAAAGATATGGCTGTTATTAAAGAGGAGATCAATGAAGCCCTGAAACTCACAGAAAGGGTTGGGCTGATAGGCCCATCCCTGACAGATTATCCATACGCGAGCGACGTTCTTAAAACAGAAGGAGTAGATTTCTCTATTACATCATTAAGGGCAAGTCCCAAGAGCGCTGAACTTGTAGGGTTATTAAAAAAACATAAAAGCATCTCGATCGCGCCTGAGGCAGGCACAGATAGATTAAGAAAGGTAATTGATAAAAAAATCTCAGAAGATGACATTATCGAGACATCAAGGCTTATTCTCTTGGAGGGGATAGAAAATCTGAGGCTGTATTTTATGGTTGGACTTCCAACAGAAACAGATGAGGATATCGAAGGGATTGCAGAGCTTGTAAAAAAGATAAGAGCCATTTCAAAAAAAGGCAATATAGTTCTTACATTAAGCACCTTTGTCCCAAAACCATTCACACCGTTCCAGTGGCACCCGATGGAAAAGATTGATGTTGTGAAAGGCAGGCTTAAGTCCATAAAAAGATTGCTTCTGCCAATCAGGGGGGTGAGGGTATTTCATGATGTCCCTAAATATGCCTACATGCAGGGTCTTTTTTCAATGGGAGACAGGCGTATTTCAAAGACACTGGAAACCATGCTCAGGATTCGGGACTGGAAAAAGGCGTGTGTTGATTCAGGCATAGACCTTGATTTCTATACCATGCGAAAGAAAGATTTTTCAGAAAATCTTCCATGGGATTTTATTGATTCAGGCATATCAAAAGAAAAGCTCTGGGAAGAGTATCAGAAAGCGCTGGCAGATTAATCCCGTGCGGAAATTATCTATAATCTGATATACTAAGGGTATTGGAGAGTCGAAGTATTATGTCAGAGCTTTGATAGTTTGACATAGCAAAAAGGGAGGTAAAACTAAAATGAAAATAGATAAAGCTCCAATATGTCCGCACTGCGGCCAGGTGACGGATAAATATGAAACGCCGCCTTTTCATTTTGCAGATGGGCTGGGTTGGTGCACGCCTTTTTTATATGTCTGCTTTAATGAGGAGTGTCCCCTATATTTGAGAGGGAAAAAACACCTTATGGAAAACTATGGGCAGGCTGCTTCTTATCGGTATATGGTCTATCCTGACACAGGCGTAGAGGATGTAATGGTAGCTGCCAACCCAAAGCTTTTGGAAAAACGGCTGGAAGCGCTCAAATCAGTTCTCGAAGACCCGGAATCAGGAGAATAAAAGGTTTTTAACTAAGGACATCCTTGCTGTTGCTTGATGTACTTTCCGTCTCGGGAGCCTCGCCGAGGTTAGCTGATTTCCGATTTTTATGCCAGAAGACATAAGCTAAAATAAGCAAAACGCAACCACCGATTACATAGAGGCTCCACTGTTTGCTTATCTCCAGGACTTTCTCTTTATTATTGCCTACAAAATAGCCTATATAAGCGAGTATCCATACCCAGATGCCTGCGCCGAGAGATGTATAGAGACAAAACTTTTTAATATCCATTCTGGCAAGTCCGGCTGGAAAGGATATATAATGCCTGATGCCGAGTATAAGCCTTCCTACAAATGTGCTTATACTGCCATGTGCCTGAAAAAAACGCTCTCCTTTTTCAAAATGGCTTTGAGAGATTCCAAAATACTTACCATACCTGAGTATAAAGGGCCTTCCAAAATAAATGGCAATAGAATAATTGAAAAGTGCGCCGAGCAGACTCCCGACCGTTCCTGATACTAATACCCCCGCCCAGTGCATCTGGTTTTGTGAGATAAGATAACCTGCAGGCGGGACTACAAGTTCAGAAGGCAATGGAATAAAAGTGCTCTCAATAAACATTAAAAATGCAATTCCCGGGTACCCCATACCCCCTATTACATCAACAAGCCAACTGAAAAATGTTTGCAGCATTTTTTATATTAACATATCATCCCGTATTTCTGTTAATTAATCCTTTTCACAGCCAATGCGACTGCGGGGGGTAAATCCATAGTGCCTTAGAAAACGCCTCATCCTGTTTTTCTCCCAGAAAAAGAGATTCAATTTGCCGTCCGGTGCTGGAACAAGCACAAAACCTTCTGCAAAGTCAGCCGGCACTCTAAAAATCCCATTTTCCTGAATTACTCTTATGCCAGCTAATGTCTTCATTTTTCACTCCTTTCTTTAGTTCAGGTCTATAACTCTAAAGAAGCAATTGTAATGCCAGTTTTAATTAAATTTCTGCAAAAAATATCTTTTATAATCAGGGTGTTACAAGAAACATCTTAAAGATTTAATATCAGTCAGTAAAAAAGGTTCTTTTTATGTCTCTTTTTACACATTTATGCCTCTTTTTACACAACAAGTTTTAAATCCCTGCGGGTTCCTTCTAACTATACCACTCAAAAAGTATTGAAATTTCCTACCCTAATGATGTATTTTATTAATCCTATAGAAACAAAATCCTTGTGCTGGAGGACATTTTAATGGCAAAAAAGACTGGTAAAAAATACGTTTACTTCTTCGGCAGCGGAAAGGCAGACGGGAGGGGAGACATGAAGGACCTTCTCGGGGGCAAAGGCGCTGGACTCGCTGAAATGACCAATCTTAGAATCTCTGTGCCTGCTGGTTTCACAATCACTACAGATGCATGCAACGAATACTTTAAAAACAAGAAAAAATACCCTAAGGGAATGTGGGAACAGGTGCTTGCAAATCTGAAAAAAGTAGAAAAAACAATGGGTATGAAATTTGGTGATTCTACCAATCCATTGCTCGTCTCTGTCCGCTCAGGTGCTAAGTTCTCCATGCCAGGGATGATGGACACTGTGCTCAACCTCGGACTTAATGAAACAACAATAAAGGCACTTATAAAAAAGACAAAAAATGAACGATTTGCATACGATGCATACAGAAGGTTCATAACAATGTTTGGAAGCATTGTTATGGGCGTTGACAGGCAGAAGTTCGAAAAAGCCCTCGAAGAGATGAAGGGAAGAAAAGGAGTTCATCTTGACACAGACCTTACATCTAATGACCTCAAAAGCCTCGTTGATGAATTCAAGATCATCTATAAAAAGAGCACGGGGGAGAACTTCCCGTCTGACCCTTATGACCAGCTTAAAAAGGCTGTGAATGCTGTCTTTGGCTCATGGTTTGGAGACAGGGCTGTAAAATATAGAAAATTGAATAATATACCTGAAGATTTAGGCACAGCATGTAATGTCCAGGCAATGGTATTCGGGAACATGGGAGAAAATTCAGGCACAGGTGTCGGATTCACCAGAGACCCGTCTACAGGCCAGAGAAGGTTCTTTGCAGAATGCTTGATAAATGCACAGGGCGAGGATGTGGTAGCAGGCATAAGGACTCCGCTTCATATAAATGAGCTGAAGAAAAGACTTCCAAAGGCTTACAATGAGCTTGACAGAATTTATAAAAAGCTCGAAAAACATTACAGGGACATGCTGGATATAGAGTTCACTGTTCAGGATGGCAAGCTCTTTATGCTCCAGACAAGGGTTGGAAAAAGGACAGCAGCATCTGCCCTTAAGATAGCCATTGATATGGTAAAAGAGAAACTGATAGATAAAAAGACAGCCATATTAAGGATCGACCCACAACAGCTTGACCAGTTGTTACATCCGATGATAGACCCTAAAGCTCAAATTAAGGTAATTGCAAAAGGACTTCCTGCATCACCAGGAGCCGCGGTTGGAAAAGTGGTCTTCACAGCAGATGATGCAGAGAGGGCTGCTGAAAAGGGTGAAAAGGTTATCCTTGTCAGAACAGAAACATCACCTGAGGACATAGGCGGAATGCACGCTGCTCAGGGCATCCTCACAGCAAGGGGAGGCATGACATCTCACGCTGCTGTTGTAGCAAGAGGGATGGGTAAATGCTGCGTTGCAGGCTGTGGCGCAATAAATATAAATGAGAGTCAGAGGTATTTCATAGTTGATACCCTAAATATTAAAGAAGGAGATTACATAACTCTTAACGGTACAACAGGTGAGGTTATTATGGGTGAGGCGCCATTGATAAAACCAGAGCTCACAGGCGACTTCGGCATATTTATGAAATGGGTTGACGCGTTCAGAAAAATCGGCGTAAGGACAAATACAGATACACCTCACGATGCAGCAGTGGCAAGGAGTTTTGGAGCAGAAGGCATCGGGCTTTGCAGGACAGAGCATATGTTCTTTGAGCCAGACAGGATAAGCGCTGTAAGAGAAATGATACTGGCTGATGACACAGAAGGAAGGCAGGCGGCATTGGCCAAACTCCTACCAATGCAAAAAGGCGATTTTATAGGAATATTCAAGGCAATGAAGGGTCTGCCAGTTACTATAAGGCTATTGGACCCTCCATTGCATGAATTCCTTCCGCACACAGACGAAGAACTAAAGACACTTGCACATCAACTGGAAGTTCCGTTTGATAAACTAAAGGCAAGGAATAAAGTGTTGCATGAATTTAATCCGATGCTCGGGCACAGGGGATGCAGACTTGGCATAACATACCCCGAGATTTATGCGATGCAGGCCCAGGCCATAATAGAAGCAGCTTGCGAGCTATCAAAACAGAAGGTTAAGGTAATACCTGAAATAATGATACCACTCGTCGGCCATGTAAATGAGCTTAAGATGATGAGAGAGCTTGTCATTAAAGTAGCAGATGATGTCCAGAAAAAATACAAAACAAAGGTCAATTACACTGTAGGAACAATGATAGAGCTTCCACGTGCTGCAATAACAGCAGATGAGATAGCAGCACAGGCAGACTTTTTTTCCTTTGGCACTAATGACCTGACACAGACAACATTCGGTCTTTCAAGAGATGACGCTGGAAGATTTCTCCCCTATTATGTCGAAAAAGGAATTCTCGAAGACGACCCGTTCATAACACTCGACCAGGATGGAACAGGCATCATGATGAAGATAGCAATAGAAAAAGGCAGGAAGGTCAAGAAGAATCTCAAAATGGGAATCTGCGGTGAGCACGGAGGAGACCCAAAATCTGTTGAGTTCTGCCATAAGGTAGGACTTGATTATGTGAGCTGTTCGCCTTACAGGGTTCCTCTTGCAAGGCTTGCAGGAGCACAGGCAGTGCTCAAGGAGAAGATGGGCAAAGACCTGAGCAAGGCAACGGTTTAAGACTTACAATTGCTGCAAACCTCTATGATATAGGGGATAAACAAATTGTTTGCCTATCCCCTATAATTTTGGGAATCATAATGATGACGAAATATTTGATATGTATTTTTTCTGCCTTTTGTTTCTTGTAAGTTTTTACACAGAATCCCAATCATACGATTACACTATTGAAGTCAAAATCTCAGAACAAAAACTATATTTGCTTGATGGTAAAGATATAATAAAGACCTATCCTGTTTCTACTTCCAAATACGGCATAGGGAACAGGATAAAAAGTTATAAAACTCCCCTGGGATCCCACCGCATTGCTAAAAAAGTAGGCACTGGCGCTCCGGTCGGAGCTATCTTTGATGGTAAACGCAGATATACCGGACAGATAGCAAAAATTTATACCGATAATACAGAGCTCGAGAAAAATTTTGAGCTGACACGCATTCTATGGTTAGAAGGGATGGAGAAGGGAGTAAACAAAGGCAAAGGCATTGATTCATATCATCGCCTTATTTATATCCACGGAACTGCAGAGGAAGGACTAATCGGAACTCCTGCATCAATAGGATGCATAAGGATGAAAAATAATGATGTTATTGAATTGTTTGATATGGTGAGTGTAGGTACTTTTGTAGAGATTAGAGAATAGTCGTTTTAATATTGTCATTCCAGATAGTCGGGAATTCTTCCGACATGTTCGAAATATTAAAAAAGATTCTCGCCACGGCGAGTCGCCGAGGAGACTGGGCGAGCCAGAATGACAGAAATAACGCAATCTCAAGCTCAACCTACTTTACTTCCAGCATCCTATCAAGCGCCCTCTTGGCAGGAACCCTGATATGTTCAGGGACTTTGATGGTGTAATTATTTTCCTTTAATGCCCTGAGAACGCTTTTAAGGGTTGTCTTTTTCATGTTAGGGCATATCATGTCTCTTCTCAGGGGGTAAAAAACCTTTTCAGGATTTTCTTTTCTCAGTCTGTACAGCAGCCCTATTTCTGTGCCAACAATAAATTCTTTTTCAGAGGAAGATTTTGCAAACCTGAGCATGCCGGATGTGCTCGTGACATGGTCAGCCATTTCAAGAACCTCAATCCTGCATTCCGGGTGCGCCATTAGAACTGCATTCGGGTGCTCCAGCTTCGCCTTTTTAACATCATCGGGTGTCACCCTTTCATGGACATGGCAGAACCCATCCCATGCTATGACCTGTTTTTTTGTATTCTTCTGAGCCCACATTGAAAGGTTCTTGTCAGGAATGCAGATGACTTTGTCTTCCGGCAATGACTCTATAACTTTCACAACATTTGCAGATGTGCAGCATATATCGCTTTCTGCCTTTACATCTGCAGTTGTATTTACATACGTCACAACAGGCACACCCGGATGTTGTGCCTTTATGTCACGGAGGGTAAATTCCACAGGATAAACATACTGCGGCGGGTTGTCAAAACCAGGGAAGCTTTTTCTTACGGGTCTCGGAGAATCAACCCTTATCATGTCTGCCATTGGACAATTAGCGTCAATCTCTGTAAGAAGAACTGTTTTCCCCGGTGAAAGGATTGAAGCGCTTTCAGCCATAAAATTAACGCCTGCAAATACTATTACATCACATTTAATTGTGGCCGCAGTCCTTGAAAGTTCGAGAGAATCTCCCACAAAATCAGCTATATCCTGAACCTCATCCCTCTGATAATTATGAGACAGGATTATTGCGCGTTTCTCTTCCTTTAACTTCAGAATTTCTTCTTGAAGGCTGAGATTTTCTAAGGGCATTTAAAACCTGAGAGAATTTGTCTTATAGAGAGGAAAGTTTGTGAAGAGGATTGTGCCATCCTCCATTACTATCTTATAAATAGGCTCTGATTTTTTTGCCTTATATGATGTGCCTGAAGAAGAATAGTCAGCCTTGCCATTATAGAGTGCAAGCACTTTTTTAACATACTGTTTTGTCTCTGATATCGGGGGAACAGAGCCGTATTTCTCAACAGTTTTGGGGCCTGCATTGTATGCTGCAAGCGCAAGAGTAAGGTTGCCATTAAACCTCTCGATTAAGTATCTCAGATATCTTGTGCCGCCATCTATATTATCTTCCGGATCAAATGGGTTTCTAACCTGAAGTTCATTAGCAGTCGTTGGCATCAACTGCATAAGTCCCATCGCACCTTTTTTTGAAACTGCCCGATGATCCCAGTTCGATTCAGCCTTTATAACAGCGGTGACAAGAGATGGGTCTATATCGTGTTCTTTTGCCTTCTTATTTATTATAGGGTGGTAATTATCTTTATTTTTTTTAGAAGAGGTTACAGTTTCTGTTTTAGCGTATGATACGGCTTCTTTATTGGTTTTCTCTTTTATTACCTTCTCAGTCTTTCCCCTAACTGGTGCATCTGTATAAAAAATGACTCCGTCTTCTCCGACATACTTGTATATATCGGCCTCGGCAGCAGTACAGATAAAAAGTAACATTAAAAATGCCCTTAAGATAAGCATCCTGGTCAAATATTACCATTTAAACCCACGCCTGTCAATCCTTTACAGGTTTAAATATTACTATTGCTAATGGTGGCAAAGTTATGTTTATAGAATATTGCCTTGCGTGCCATTTGATTTCTTCTGCAAAAACACCGCCTGAGTTTCCAATATTGCCTCCCCAGTATTCAGAAGAATCACTGTTTAAAAGCTCCCTGTAAAAACCCGGTTTTGGCACACCTATTCTGTAGTTAGACCTTGGCACAGGTGTAAAATTGCATACAACCACGAGAAAATCATCAGAGTCTTTTGCCTTCCTTATAAATGATATTATGCTCTGTTCTGTATCACGAAAATCTATCCACTCAAAACCCCAATAATTAAAATCAATCTCATAGAATGACGGCTCTGATTTATAAAGGCTGTTCAGGTCTTTCACATATCTCTGGAGTTTCTGATGCGGTTCATATTCTAACAGGTGCCAGTCAATACTGTGTTCATGGTCCCATTCATCCCACTGCCCGAATTCTCCTCCCATAAACAGAAGCTTTTTACCTGGATGTCCGTGCATAAAACCGTGTAACAGCCTGAGGTTTGCAAATTTCTGCCACATATCACCTGGCATCTTGTTGAGTATCGAACTTTTGCCATGCACAACTTCATCGTGTGACAGCACAAGCATAAAGTTTTCTGTAAATGCGTAAAGAAGGCTAAATGTCAGATTGTTATGGTGATATTTTCTGTGGACCGGATCCGTTGAAAAATATTCGAGCATGTCATGCATCCACCCCATATTCCATTTAAGGCTAAAACCAAGGCCTCCGAGATGAGTTGGTCTTGATACCCCTGTCCATGCTGTTGATTCCTCTGCAATCGTAAGAACCCCGGGATGATACTCATGGACGATCTCATTAAACTTTTTAAGAAAATCTATTGCCTCAAGGTTTTCATTGCCGCCAAAAATATTTGGGATCCATTCACCTTCTTTTCTTGAATAGTCAAGATATATCATTGAGGCAACAGCATCAACCCTTAGACCGTCAATGTGATATTTTTCAAGCCAGAAAAGTGCATTGGAGATTAAAAAATTCCTGACCTCATTTCTTCCATAGTTGAATATCAACGTGCCCCAGTCTCTATGTTCACCCTTTCTCGGGTCTTCATGCTCATAGAGACATGTCCCATCAAAGTATCCAAGTCCATGCGCATCCTTAGGGAAATGTGCTGGCACCCAGTCGAGGATAACGCCGATGTCGTTCTGGTGACATTTATCCACAAAATACATAAAGTCACTCGGTGTTCCATGCCTGCTCGTTGGAGCAAAATACCCAATTGTCTGATAGCCCCATGACGCATCCAGAGGATGTTCTGTTACAGGCAAAAGTTCTATATGTGTATAACCCATTTCTTTCACATACGGGATCAATTTATCAGAAAGCTCTTTGTACGTTAAAAAACGGTTTTCTTCTTCGGGCATACGCATCCATGAACTTAAGTGCACCTCGTAAACAGAAATGGGCGTCTCAAGCCAGTTCTTCTTAGAGCGTAGTTCAATCCATTTATCATCATCCCATTTATACTCATTTATGTCATAGACAATAGATGCACTCTTTGGCCTGACCTCAAAATAAAGAGCATATGGGTCTGCCTTTAAAAATATATTATTGGCTTTTGATTTTATTTCAAACTTATAAAGGTCTCCTTTTTCGAGTCCTGGGATAAATATCTCCCATACACCTGACAGACCTAAAACCCGCATCTGATGCCTTCTTCCATCCCAGTTATTAAAATCACCTACAACGCTCACTCTTTTTGCATTCGGCGCCCAGACTGCAAAATGCACTCCCCTGATCCCGTTAATCTCCATGAAATGTGCGCCAAGTTTTTCATATTTTTTATAATGGCTCCCCTCGCCTATCAGATAAAGGTCAAAATCTGAAAGCACCGGCCAGAACGAATAGGGGTCATAAAATTCATAGATGTGATTGTCGAATGTCTTTACTTTAATCTTATATTTAAAAAATTCTTTTCTACTTTCAAATTTTTTCTCAAAAAATCCTGCCTTATTTGTTTTTTCCATCTTATAGGACTTTTCCTTGCTTACATCAATAACCCATGCCTCATCAGCATCTGGCAGGAACGCACGGACTGCAATCGCCTTTTTGCCATCGGATTTTATTTCATGCATCCCTAAAACAATATAGGGATCCCAGTGCTCTGCTTTAATGATGAGTTTTATGTGCTCTTTAAGTGTCATTTACTTAACGCTGAGGCAAATGCCGTTCTCATATCTTACCCTCCGAAATCAGCTTACTTCAATTCCCTGAACTTATCCTGAATCTTCACAATATCTTTTTTATAACTCATACGCAAAAGATTCCCCATATAAAGCCACTTTAGGCGCAACTCAATCGGCTTTACCTTATACCCTTCCAAGGTCTCTTTACTCAGATAATAATCAAAACCCTGAATCTTACTTTTTTTCATTTTTCAATTTCCTTAAATATCTTATATCAGCCTTATCTTGTCGTCTTTCTGTATTTTCCTTCATTTTTATAAGGTCGTCAATCGAGACAACAGGAATAGAAACACCATGAAGTTTAATATGATTAACCCTTTTGTTTGCTTTCTCATAATCCACAGGAGAATCAATTATGATATCTATCTCGGAAATTGCCCATTCAGGGTTCACGAGATTAAAAGCCTTCATATTTTTATTTTTTATCCAGTCTTCCCTTTTGTCCTTTTCTGCAAAATCCATGATATCCACAGGAACCTTTGGTTTAAATCCCCACTTCTTCAATAATTTCAGGAATTTTTCTAAGTTTTCATCCTCAAGGTCGAGAATCAAATCTACATCATATGTCATTCTTGGTATGCCATAAAGATTAACCGCTATTCCTCCGACAACGATGTATCTGATTTCATCTTCATTTAACTTCTTGAATATTGAAAGATAATCAAGCATTCTCAACTTCCCCATCTTCTGAAAAGCTTATGTTCGATTCCCATGTTGTCGAGAATTTTTCCTGCGATAAAATCAACCATATCATCTATCTTTTTAGGCTTATGATAAAAAGCAGGGACAGGTGGCGCAATCTTAACCCCAATTCTCGCAAGCTTAAGCATATTTTCAAGATGTATTGCACTGAATGGCATTTCCCTTGGAGAAAGCAATAATGTCCTTCCCTCCTTTATTGTCACATCAGCAGCTCGCTCAACAAGATTATTCGCATATCCATTTGCAATACCTGATAGCGTCTTCATAGAACATGGCACAACAAGCATTCCGTCTGTTTTGAACGAGCCGCTTGCTACAGACGCATCCATTTGCGTGTCTTTATAAAAGAAAAGCCTATCTGTTTTAAAATATTCCCTGATTTTTTTCTGTATTTTCTTTGACTCAGAACTCCGAACTCTCAACTCAGAACTTTTTTTAATTGTCCAGTCTATGCCTGTCTCATCTTTTATAATAGAGAATGACTGCGATGATATAATCAGATGAACCTCTGAGGTTTTAAGCAGTTCACGGAGAACTCTTATACCGATTACAGAGCCGCTTGCACCGCTTATTGCAAAGATATACTTTTTCACTATAAAAGCCTTATAAACACAGTCACCGACCCGAAATTGTTTCAATAAGTCCCTCGCTCCCCTCTTAATTTAAGAGGGGAGCGAGGGGAGTTACTTAATTTAAATATATTCATATTTTCTTCAATTTCTCTAACACCTTCTGGGCATCTTCCCACACAAGCCATTTGTCCTTTGGATTTCTTAAAAGATATGCGGGATGAAACGTAGGCATTAATGGAATATTGCAATACTCATAGAATCTCCCCCTCAGTTTGCTTATCGGAATCTTTGAGCCTATGAGCGTCTGTGCAGATACGCGGCCCAATGATATGATGACCTTTGGAGATATTATCTCTATCTGCTTCTTGATAAAGACAATACAGGCATTTATCTCATCTTCTTCAGGGTCTCGATTAAATGGAGGTCTGCACTTTACTATATTGCCGATATAAACATTATTCCTTTTAAAGCCCATCTTCTCTATGAGTTTTGTCAATAGCTGGCCTGCGTCACCAACAAATGGTCTTCCCTGTATGTCTTCTTCCTTGCCGGGGCCTTCTCCAATAAACATTATTTCTGCATCCTCACTGCCCTCACCAAAAACAATATTCGTCCTCCCCTTTGAAAGCTTGCACCGCTGGCAATCTCCAATCTCCTCGCGCAGTTCTTTTAACGCAGCCTTCTTCTGTTCGGAAGTTTGGTAGCGCGGAAGTTTGTAGGTGCTTGAGTCTTTTCTTTCTGAGGCTGTGAACTTCTGAACTTTTGCACCTCTGTTCTTACGCCCTATGTTTATCGGTAGCCTTTCAAAACCCAGCGCCTGATAAAACTCAAGAACTGTCTTAATATCATTTACTATTGTCTTATTGTTTTTTTGCATTTTCTTCTGACCACTGGCAACTGACGCCTGACAGCTGTCTTTTCATCTCTCTCCCCACTTAAGTTTTGTCCTCAACACCTGAAAATAGTCCCTCTCAAATGGGATAAGGAGTTTTGTCTTAAATGGCGACCTTTTAACCTCCACAACATCATCTTTTCTCAAAGAAAATCCCACCTGCCCGTCAAGCGTGAGAAAAACGTCTTCGCCCGGGGATTTAAGCGCTACCTCTATCATCACATCGTCAGGAAGGACTGTCGGTCTGTTCGTAAGGGTATGAGGGCATATTGGCGTAAGTATGATGCTGTCAAGAGTTGGATAAAGCACAGGCCCTCCCGCTGAGAGAGAGTATGCTGTTGAACCTGTTGGTGTTGATACTATAAGTCCGTCTGCCTTAAATGTCGTTACATATGTCTTGTTTATGTAAGTCTCAAGGTCTATAATCCTTGCAAGCGCACCTTTGTTTATGACAACATCATTTAAAACAGTATATTCTGCAATCCTCTCCCCATGTCTGTGAATATGGGCAGTGAGCATTAGCCTATCTTCAGATGAACACTCTCCTGAGAGGACTTTTTCCATTGCTTCATATAGTTCTTCTCTCTGTACCTCTGTTATAAAACCAAGCCCGCCGAGATTGACTCCTAATATAGGGATACCCTTCTCACAAACCAGCCTTGCAACATTGAGCATTGTCCCGTCACCGCCCAGAACAACTACCACTTCAGCAACTGCTGGTATTTCTGAACGTGAATAACCTTTTATATTAATTATCAAGGCTGTCTCAATATCCAAAAATACTTCGAGTCCTCTGTTACTCAACCACGGAAGGAGTCCCTTTAATATTTCCGGCGGCTCGGGTCTTCCTGATTTACATATAATTCCAATCTTTTTCATCTATGCCCTCAATTGTAATATCCCTTGTTCGTTCATCTATAATAGCAAATTTTACCTTTATAAAATCGTCCAGCACTTTTCCAAGCCGCTCTGCCCACTCAATAACAGTAATGCCTTCACTATAAATATAATCCCAGATGCCTGCAGCATCAATATCGGTATCTTTTTCAATCCTGTAAAGGTCTATGTGATAAAGCGGGATATCGTTATCATGTTCAACAACTATTGTAAAACTCGCACTTGTAACATCCCACTCGGGGATGCCCAATGCTTGTGCAATACCCTTAACAAATGTTGTTTTACCTGCACCAAGCTCACCATACAGACAAACAACACTCTTTGCCCTAAGTAATCCTCCGAGTCTGAAACCTATTACCTGCGTTTCATCGGGACCCCTACTAAGAAACTTCATCTTTTCGCCCATGCCTTTTTTTAATCATACTTTTCATAAGTAAGACAACTTAACTGTCATCCCCGCTTGTCCGCCTCAGACGGATTCGCCGAGGAGAATCGGGAATCCTTCAATACCCCCGGACAAGCCTCAATGACTGAAATAGTCCCGGCAGTGTCATCTTATATACGAACTTATTAGTTCGTATATAAATTTTTAAATGATGCCAATAAATCCGCCCTGCCTTCCGGTAGTTCCCTTTGCATATCTGTATGAATAAAACCTATCGGGATAACAATATGTGCATTCCTGAGACATCCATATATTTTTTTCAGGTATCCCAACAGATATTGCCTGATATTTATTGGCTGTTGCAAGATCAAGACAGTACGCATCGATCTTCCGGGTGTGATAGTGCCCATCGCCTGTTACTCTCATGACAGACTCAAGCACATCATATCCGACATGATAGCAACACCATCTTATACTCGGCCCAAGCGCAATCCTAATGTCATCTGGTGAAGAACTGAACTTATCGAGCATCAGCCTTATGGTCTTCTTGAGTATCTCCGCTGCTGTGCCTTTCCACCCTGCATGCACAACACCAAATATAGATTTATTGATATCGCATAAAAGAACAGGGACGCAATCCGCAGTCTGAACACCGATCAAAACACCCTTATCTTTTGTTATCACAGCATCCGCAATTCTTGGGCTAAAATCAGAATCTAACAGAAGAACCTTATCTGTATGTTTTTGTATCGGAAAAAAAATCTTTTTCTTATTGACAGAAACTATCTTGGATATTTTATCGAGGTCAATGCCAGGGGATTTGCCAGTGAAAAAAGCTATTGCATGGCTGCCAAATATTTCTGGGGATATCAGTGTTTCCATTAACTTTTAATCTAAGAGAGGGATATGGTATTTGAGCGGTTTTATTTTGCCGATATTCCTCAAGTTACATTTAAATATGGACAAATAAAGAGGCGAAATTCCTCGGAGGGCGATAGCCCGAGAATGAGTGAAAATGCTATATCCCTCTTTATAACCAATCATAAGGCATCTTTCATCGAAATAAAAGCCTCTGGAATTGAATCTATTATGTCGGATGCAATCAATGAATGCTCTCCTTTTTTGCCTGCTGCTATATCTCCTGCAAGCCCATGCATGTAAACTCCAAGAATCGATGTCTCCAAAGGATCTAATCCCTGACCTAAAAATGCTGCTATCATTCCTGTCAGAACATCTCCCACCCCGGCACTTGCCATTCCAGGATTGCCTGTTGGATTAATAAATACGCTGCCTTCTGGCTCAGCAACTATTGTCGGCACACCCTTAAGCACAAGATATGCTCCTGTTGCTTTCGAGAATTTTATTGCTGTATTAATCCTGTCTTGCTCTATTTCCCTTGAACCCTTGAACCCTTGTCTCCTCGGCGACTCGCCTGAGGCGAGACCCTTTGACCCTTCGAGTATCCTCGCCATTTCGCCCGGATGAGGGGTAAGGATTATTGGTGCTTTGGTTTTTTTAAAGATGTTCCTTGTCCCACTGAGTGCATTTATTGCATCTGCATCAATAACCATCGGTACTGTTGCATTCAATACAATTGTTGAAGCAAGTTTTTTAATGTTATCCGTATCTGAAATTCCAGGACCTATTGCAAGGACATCAGCCCTATTAGAAAGAAACTCTAAGATTTTCTCCGATGCCTCTGATGACAGAGTGCCATCACCTCTGTCTGGTAAAGACAGGGTCATCTCCTCTGTGACCCTTGATTGAAAGACATCCATCAATGATCCTGGCACGCCTATTGTTACAAGTCCTGCGCCTGCCCTCAGACATGCCTTTGCGCACATGAATGCAGCTCCTGTCTTCCCCTTTGAGCCAGCAATAATAAGCACATGGCCATAGTCTCCTTTATGGGAATATTTTTGCCTTTCAGGGATTAACAGCGACATATCCTCTTTTTCAAGAAGCTCAATCTTTAACTTTTGTGATTTAAGCAAATTCTCTGGAAACCCTATATCTTCTATGAAAAGCCTTCCTGCATGGTCAGCACCGGGATAAAGAAGATGCCCTCTTTTCGGGAGGCCAAATGTCACGGTATAATCAGCCATTATGGCCGTGCCCATAATCTGGCCTGTATCAGATGAAATGCCCGAGGGAATGTCAATTGAAATTACCGGCACTTTTGATTTATTAAGGAATGAAATGACATCTGCAATTTTGCCTGTCACATCTTTGCTTAAGCCTGTTCCAAAAATTGCATCTATAACTACTGCGCTATGAAGATCTTTTTCATTTACCTCTGTTTTGAATTCAATCGGAACACCAATTTTCTTGGCTATTTTATATTGTGCAAGACAATCAGGGCTAAGCTTATCCTGCTTCGAAAAGAGCAACACCTTTACATTCCATCCCCAGTTATAAAGGTTTCTGGCAACAACAATACCATCTCCGCCATTGTTGCCTCCGCCTGAAAGCACGATAACCTTTCTCGGCTCGAACAATTCTTTAACCTTTAACGCAACAGCAAGCCCCGCTCTCTCCATAAGAACACTGCCAGAGAGTCCATAATCTCTTATGGTCTTCCTGTCAATCTCTCTCATCTCTTCTGAAGTAACGACTTTCATCATTGCCACCATACAGTTTTATTAAAGCCTTCTCTGATTACCATTTTACATTAATATGCTTTCTTAGAGAAGGACAATTTAGACTTTTTATGTTTTCTAAGAAGACTGATTAAGAATAAGATTCATCCATACAATATTAAAAACATCGCCATAATCCTTTAAAAAATCCTTCATTGTGCCATCAGGCTTTTCATTTCTTTTGTAGCGGCCAAACTGCCTGTCTATATAATCGAGAATCGTTTTTTTGTCTCCTGCTTTATATGGATAAACGCAGCCGCTCATGATGGATTTGCCATCGAGTGTTAAAAGTCTTGCCGCAAATATATCGCCTTTTTTCAAACCTTTTGCCAGAGTCTTCTCTCGCAAAACAAATTCTCCACTCAAAAGCAAATCTTTGACTGTAACACCCTTATTTTTAGAAACAGATATAACCTCGTAGAGACTCGATATAGCACCTTTTATTTTATTCAGAAGGGTCAATTCGTCATCTTTTAATGCCCTGTTGTCTCTGATATAAAGGTCAATAAATGTCTCTTTACTATCATTGGTTTCATAATCAAAGATAAGCCAGTCTTCAAAATTTATAAACCCAAGAGCAAGAGCAGTGCCTTGAAGAAAATCCTCGGGATATTTCTCATCCCAGAAATATTCGTATGCCTTATCTATCGCATCCGTATGATTTGCTCTAACATAATTTATAACCGACTGAATAAGCGTTGTTTTAAGTGTCTCTTCTTTTCCCATTTATCCTTTCTCCTCAATAAATTTATCAGGCACTATATCACATTACAATATTAGGTATCAAGCGCCCACTGCTTGATTTCCAATTTCCATACCTGATAAGCTAAATATCATGTTTAAAGACTTTTTCCTGAGCCTCTCGCTGAACAAAAAACTTATCCTGATGATGCTTTTTCTGAGCTTTGTCATGACATCAATCCTTATGGTTCTATATATACAGTCCGAGAAGGCAATGATCAAAGAGTTTGAGTCTCAGATTGTTGAGCTTTCAAAGGCAATTCAGGTGGGCGTTGAGGAGATAACAAGTCAGGGATCTACAGATGAGATGAGACTTTCCCAATATCTAAAGAGCCTGAATGCAAAGGGAGTGAAAGAGATATCTATAATCAGCAATGCAGATGAGATAATTGCAAGCACAAACCCGACAAAGGTCGGCAATCCCGTGGGTCCGAAAAAAAAGGAACTTATTATAAAGGCAGAATTAGGTGAGTCCCTTTCCAGAGAAGAGGGAAAGGTATACAACGTAATATTGCCTGTTGTTGCCGGTGAAGAGCATTATGGATACGTCCACCTGAAGATTAATACAGACGATTTCTCAAAAGTCATGCGCACAAATATGATAAAGAGGGTTGTAAGCACCCTTATGGTCTTTGCAGTCGGTATTGGCATCGCAATGTTCCTGTCCTGGAGATATACAAAACCGATACATAATGTCGTTTCCGCTGCAAAAAGAATCGCAGCAGGTGATTTTAACCAGACCCTTATTACTAAACGCAAAGATGAGATTGGAGAGCTTACGCAGAGCTTTAATTTCATGAGTCGGAAATTGCATGAGCAGCGTCAGCTCGAAGAAAAGTTACGCGAGGCTGAACACCTTTCCGGTATCGGCCAGCTTTCGAGAAGCATAGCCCATGAGATAAGAAATCCATTGAACTTTATAAGCCTCAGCGTGGATCATATAAAAGAAAAATATTACCCTTGTAGCAATAAAGATGCTGAGAGATTTGGCTCTCTGATATTGAACATAAAACAAGAAATCCAACGGTTAAATAAGCTTGTGGAAGATTTTCTTGACTATGGAAGACCAATGAAACTTAATCTTAGAGAAGTGGATATTAACAAACTCTTTGAAGATATAATAGAGATAATATGGGCAAAGGCAGATGCAGAAAAAATAAACATAATAAAAGATTACAATACACTTCAGATGCTGAACTTAGACCCTGATCTTATAAAGACATGCATATTTAATGTTATATTGAATGCATTTCAGGCAATGCCTGACGGTGGGACACTGACTATAAAGACAGAGAGCGCATACGGAACGCTCTCAATACTTATCAGCGATACAGGTGTGGGGATACCAAAGGATGAGTTATCAAAGGTCTTTGACCCATTCTTTACCACAAAGAAAAACGGGCTTGGACTGGGGCTTGCAATGACAAAAAGGGTAGTTGAGGAACACGGAGGGAAAGTAGACCTTCACAGCGCCGTAGGAAAGGGAAGTGAAGTGATAATAACCTTGCCAATTCAACAAACATCTGGCATTTCTGCTGTGTAATAGCAATGTGTATCGTAATCATTGCTTCTAACGGAGGATTAGGATAGTGCCGAATATACTCGTCGTTGACGACGAACCCTTGCAAAGAAACATCTTAAAGACAATACTCGAAGACAGCGGTTATGAAACTTATATAGCATCTTCAGGTGAAGAGGCTGTGAAGATTGCACAGACATTCAGTCCGGATGTCATCCTAACTGACCTCAAGTTAGGTGAGATGACAGGGGTGGAGCTTCTCAGCGAAGTGCAGAAGGAGAAAATTGCACCCGCTGTTATTATTATGACTGCTTATGGAACTGTTTCGTCTGCAGTTGAGGCCATGAAGAAGGGTGCATTTGATTATCTCACAAAGCCTCTCGATAAAGACGTACTTCTTATAACGGTTAAGAGGGCTTTTGAAAGGGCTGAACTACTGAAAGAAAATCTACAGCTTCAGAAAGCTCTATTTGACAAGTTCAAAATAGAGGGCATCATCGGTCAATCAAAAAAAATGGCAGAAGCAGTGGAGATCATGAAAAAAGTATCTTCAAGCCCCGCTACTGTGCTCATTCTCGGAGAGAGCGGGACAGGCAAAGAGCTTGTGGCAAGGGCTATACACTATAACAGTATAAGACGCACAAAACCATTCACAGCAATAAACTGCGCTGCCATCCCTGAAAACCTTCTTGAAAGCGAACTTTTTGGCTACGAGCCAGGGGCATTTACCGGCGCACTTTCAAGACGAGTAGGTCTTATCGAGGCTACAAACAATGGCACACTTTTCTTAGATGAGGTCGGCGACCTTCCCCATATGACCCAGTCCAAAATATTGCGTGTACTGCAGGACAAAGAGATAAGAAGGCTTGGGGGAAAAGATACGATTAAGGTCAATGTTAGAATCATTGCTGCTACAAATAAAGACATTGAAAAAGAGTTGCAGAAGGGAGGCTTTAGAGAAGATCTATACTACAGACTAAAGGTAATAACCATAGAACTTCCGCCTCTACGCGAAAGAAAGGAGGATATCCCAGCCCTGACAGATTTTTTTATAAATAAATATAACCAGGAATTCGGGAAAAGAGTTAAAGGGGCAGAAGAAAATGCAATGAAATCTCTCATCGAATATTACTGGCCAGGCAATATAAGACAACTCGAATCTGTCATAGAGCGCGCAGTACTTATGTGCGAGGGCACTTTCATAAACCTTAAAGACATAAAGAGTGAACTAAGATCCTCGCAGGGGACCGGAATCCTTGATTTCGATATTCCTGATGAGGGTATAAATTTCGAGGAACTCGAGAAGGATCTTTTAAAAAAGGCTATGCGTAAGGCTAACAATGTTGCTGCAAAGGCCGCGAGACTGCTCGGTATGAGTTATAAGACCTTCTGGTATAGGTGGGAAAAGTTTGGCATCGACACCTCCCCAAAAAAGGAAAATGCTTCCCAAAAGGGATAGACATTTTCTTAAAACCTTAACAGCACAAGCCTGATTGCTGCTGGCATGATTTTTGTTAGTCACCTTTCTTCAAATACATTTTGAAGGGAGGTGATTTCGTGAAGAAAATAATAGCACTTATCGTAGCAATGCTCTTTGTATTTGCAGTTGCATCAGTATCCATTGCAGCAGAAGCAAAAAAGGCTGAGCCTGCAAAGAAAGAGGCTGCTCCTGCAAAAGAGAAGAAGGCTAAGGTAGTACAGGTTACTGGTGAAATAGCAGCAGTTGATGCAGCAGCAAAAACCATCACTGTAAAGGGTAAAAAGGGTGATGTTGTCATAGGCGTTGATGACAAGACACTCAAAGATGTCAAAGCTGGTGACAAGGTTACAGTAAAATACTCCTCAGCAGACGGCAAGAATACCGCAAAAAAAGTGACAAAGGCTAAAGCAAAGGCTGAAAAGAAGGCTGAAAAGAAGGCCGAGCCAGCAAAGAAAACTGAGCCAGCAAAGAAACCAGCAGCTGGTTATTAATTAGTACATTTTTAAAACAAAAATAGGGCACTAAAATTATTAGTGCCCTATTTTTTAATTTTGGTCTTTACCTTTTGAAGCGTATCCTGCACATGGGATTGATAAAAATCCTCAAGCTTTCTCAGTATATCAGGATACTTATCGAATATCTCCTCAAGAAGAAGCCTGTTGAATTCTATGATCTTAAGATTATCTGTTGCGATTACCGAGGCAGTTCTCGGCCTTCCAGTGAGAAATGCCACCTCACCAAATACATCACCAGCAGACAGAGTTGCAAGCTCTATTTCTTTACCGAGAATATGCGCAACAACCTTTGCATTCCCTGATTTTATAACAAAGATTGAATCGCCGGAATCCCCCTCCTCAACTATCATCTGTCCAGGCAAAAATGATTGTGGTTCGATTCTCCCAACCAACTGTTTTATTTCATTCTTGGGCAGAGATTCCAGAAATGGAATGTATAAAACAGGTTCTTCTTCGCCACGGCGAATCTCTGATACTCCTGTTTCTGGTTGTATTCCAATTTCTGCCTGCCCCGGTATCTCAACCGGAGTTTTTGCCTTCAAAGGTTCTTCAGCATAAGACGTCCTCTCAAGAAAATCCTCTATTTTTGCAGGCGGCTCAATTTCAGCTTTCTGTTCAGTTTCCAATTCGAATTTTGCCCCAGCCGATGGTTCGAATTCGGCTGCAACCTCTTGTTCGCTCACCTCGATTTTTGTCTCAAGAGAAGGAATTACTAATGCTGATTTCATCTTTGAGCTCTCGAGTTCCATCAGCAACTCTTTAGATTTATTTATGGCTTCAGCATTATTAGGGTCAAGCCGAAGGATTATCTTGAAGATGGCAAGCGCCTTCTGCAAAAAACCCTCCTTCATCAGGAGCCATGCAGACTGGTGGTAGGCTGCTACTGCATTGCTCATATCGCCTGCTTTCTGAAAAACATCTCCGATTTTTAGATGTACCTGCGGATTTTTGGGTTCATTCTTAAGGACAGAGTTGAGGGAATCCAGCGCCTTTTCCCAGTTCTGGTTCTTTATTGCATCAAAATATGACTCCCATTGTTTTTTACTCATATCTGTTCCCCTGCGGTAATTCTAAATATTTAGTATGTCACATGTCAAATTTTTTATACGTTTAAAGATTTTATCGTATATAATAGATAGCAAAAAATTCAGGGAAGGAGCTTTGAATAATGATATCTGTCCAGTTATCCGAGAGAGTGAAAAATCTTCCACCGTATCTTTTTGCTGCAATAGACAAGATGAAACAGGAGGCGATTAAAAAAGGGGTTGACCTGATAGACCTGAGCATAGGCGACCCTGATATCCCGACGCTAAAGCATATTGTAGCCGCAATGAAAAAGGCAGTGGAAAACCCGGCTCACCACCGCTATCCCTCATATGAAGGCATGCTTTCTTACAGAGAGGCTGTCGCAAGATGGTATAAAAAACGATTTAATGTAAAATTGAATCCAGAAACAGAAGTGCTTTCTTTAATAGGCTCAAAAGAAGGAATAGGCCACATTCCTCTGGCTTTCGTAAATCCAGGAGACATCGTACTCGTCCCCTCCCCTGGCTACCCCGTGTATCCTGTCGGGACATTATTCGCAGGAGGCAAAAGCTATATAATGCCATTGACAGAGGAAAATGATTTTCTTCCTGATTTAGATGAAATTCCCAAAAGCATCCTCAGGAAAGCAAAACTTATGTTCATAAACTATCCTAACAATCCCACGTCTGCGACTGCACCTGCAGAATTTTATAAAGAGGTTATACGCCTTGCACAGAAATACAATATCATCGTATGCCATGATGCAGCCTATTCAGAGATTTATTATGATGACGAAAAACCGATTAGTTTCCTTGAGCTTAAAGGGGCAAAAGATGTGGGGATAGAGATGCATTCCCTCTCAAAGACCTATAACATGACAGGCTGGAGGATTGGTTTTGCTGTTGGAAACAAAGATATTCTTGCAGGGCTTGGCAAGATAAAAACAAATCTCGATTCAGGGGTATTTCAGGCAGTACAGGAGGCTTCTATTGTTGCATTAAATACAGATGACTCTATCCTATCAGATATAAGAAGTACGTACCAGAAAAGAAGGGATGCGCTTTATAATGGCTTGAGAAAACTCGGCCTTCATCTCATAAAACCAAAGGCAACCTTTTATCTCTGGGCAAAAGTGCCATCGGGCTTTGACTCATCCAGTTTTGTTGCACACTTGCTCGACAAAACCGGGATTCTTATAACTCCGGGTAATGGATTTGGAGCGATAGGAGAAGGATATGTGAGGTTTGCGCTCACAGTGCCTGTGAAAAGAATAAAAGAGGCGGTTGAGAGGATAAAAAACAGTTTATTGAGTTTATAGAGTATTTTGAACTTAAAACCCAACAAACCCAATAAACACAAAAACTCAATGAACTCAATTGCATACATTGGCATCGGCTCAAATCTTGGCAACAGAGAAGATAACTGCAAGGAGGCAATACGCCTTCTTAAAGAAAATGGAATAGTTGTAAAAAAGCAATCCTCGATGTATGAGACCGAGCCGTGGGGGGTGAAAGACCAGCCTAAGTTTATCAACATGGCGATTGAGATAGAAACAGATAAAAAGCCAGAGGAACTGTTGAGTGTTTTAAAAAATATAGAGAAACAGATTGGAAGAACAGAGACAATCAAATGGGGACCTCGTATCATCGACCTCGATATACTTTTGTATGACGACCTGATTTTAGATTTGCCGGAATTAAAAATCCCCCATCCTTTAATGCATGAAAGGGATTTTGTTTTAAAGCCATTATCCGAGATTGCGCCTGATAAAAGACATCCGGTTATTGGGAAGACAGTGAAGGAGATGTATGAAGTAGTCAGGAAGTCGGATACCAAGAACAACATCCACCTTGTGCTCCTTCCCGGCATGGATGGGACAGGTCTGCTATTTGAGCCGCTGCTGAATGCCCTGCCTAAAGAAATAAGACCGACCGTAATCTCATATCCATCAGATCAACCAATGACGTACAAGGAACTTCTTCCAATAGTACTCAACGCTTTACCTTTGCAGGAGCCATTTATTTTACTGGGCGAGTCATTCTCAGGACCTTTAGCACTCATGGTTGCTAATCAGCGCCACTCTAACCTATTAGCAGTGATCTTATGTGCTTCATTTATTCATAACCCTGTCTCATGGATACCGAAATGGGCGAGTATCTTTGCGAAGGATTTTGTTTTTCATTTCGCTCGACAGTTCATAATGGCAAAAACACTTATAGCCGGATATTCAACATCGTCGCTCCTGAACCTCCTGAGTAAAGCACATGCTCAGGTGAGTCCATCGGTAATGGCAATTCGCGCAAGAGAAATATTATCTGTTAATGTAGAACGCGAACTAAAGCAGTGTCCTGCCCCTGTCTTTTATCTTGGGGGTGAAAATGACATGGTAGCTTCCCGCCGAAATCTGCGTGATATACAGCGCATTCGGCAAGACGTCCACGCCTATCTTATTCCCGGCCCCCATCTCATCCTGCAGACAAAGCCGAAAGAGTCTGCAAAAATAATTAAAGATATTGCCGAGAAGATCAAAGTTAGTTAACCGCAGATTTACCGCTTGACGCACCCAACTCGACAAGTATAGCTTCTAAAAACAAATTTTGTTAAAATAGTTCCAGGAGAAGAAAGGAGTTATCAGGATGAGTAAAATAGAAGAAATTGAAAAAGAAGTTCAAGGATTAAAGCCTGATGAACTTCAGGCTTTTCGGAAATGGTTTTGGAATTTTGACGCAGAGGTATGGGACCGTCAGTTTGAGAAAGATGCTCTGACGGGAAAACTTGACTCATTGGCCGAGGCCGCCCTCAAGTCGTTTAAGTCCGGTCGCTGCTCCGAAATTTGAAACATTTTGCCTCACCAGAGTTTTGGGGATTCTATAAAGCACTGCCGCGGTCCATTCAAGCACTTGCAGACAGAAATTTCTCGTTACTAAAAAATGACCCTTATCATCCTTCGTTACATCTTAAGAAAGTTGGCCGTTATTGGTCTGTTCGGGTTGGTTTGCATTACCGTGCAGTTGCTGTTGAGGTTTCCGATGGGCTGCTATGGTTTTGGATCGGCAGCCATGAAGACTATAATAAACTGATAGGTTAACAAAAAAATATAGCGGATGGCTGATAGCCACCGCACAGTTCAGGCGGGTAGCTATTAATGAAAAAAATATTGAGACAATTGGTTGGCTTTATCGTGGTAAGCCCGTTCATATTACTTGTCTATCTCACTTCAATATTCATGGGGAAAGAAAAGGCAATAAAGAAATTTGGGCCATCTGCCACATTCGTTTCAAAACAAGCCATCAAATTATTTGTACCTAAGATCAAAGATGCAGATGATTTTGATTCATTTCCATCGGGGATGAGAGCTAACTTTTGGCTTTGGAAACCATTTTACGATTTTGATATCGTAGAAGAAAATAAAAATATATTTAAACTGCATGTCTGGAACTGTCCATTTTGCGAATGTCTTAATGGATTTGGATTGAGAGATTTAAGTCCTTATGTTTGTGAAGGCGATTGGGCGATTGCAAAGGATAATTTTGATAAGTGGGATTTTGAGAGAACTCATCAAATCGGAACAGGCGACAGATTTTGTGACCATACATATAAAAGGAAACAAAGAAAGGAATAAAAAAGAAGCACCACGACCAGCGTTATAGCCCAATAGATTCCATTTTCCTCAGCTCTTTGTCATGCATCTTTGCCAACATTACCTGGGCTAAAAATGCACCGCTATTGACTCCTCCCATTGATTTGCCCTAAAATCCACCAAAGATGGCATGTAGACACAAAAAATAATGCCAGTCATATAAAATTATTATGAAAAAATTGTCTATAGCGTTTTTTATTATCCTGGCAGTTTATGTAACCGGGTGTTCAACAGTACATTCTAAATACATCGTTGGTGAACCGATACAGGATGATCTTAGCGAAAAATTTGATGGCCTATGGGAGTTCGACAGGGACATCTGCTATATGAAATATACAAAGAATGGCGAATTGCGCATTGCTGGCGTTGAATGGAAAGAGACTAATTTTAAACTCGAAGAAATGACGGTTATCCTAACTAAGTGCGGTGAAAAAAACTTCGTGAATCTTCTCGACCTGGAAATATCCGAAAAAAAGGACTCAGATTATTTATTTGCCTACTATTCCTTTATTTCAGAAAATTCAATAGCAGTTTGGAAGCCCAAAGTAGATGCATTTGAAAAAGCAATAAACAATGGAGAAATCAGAGGCGAAATAATAAAAGAGAAACATTCAACCTCAATTAATATTACAGAACACAAAGAATCGCTTTGTAATTTTATTAAGACTAAAGATATGGGAGAACTTTTCGATTTAGAAAACCCAACGATCTATAACAAAAGGGACAAGAAAGTTAGATGAAAAAGCGCCATTTACTGTTAGGCATTCCTTATGTTATTCTTTTTATACTTTAAAAGTGTTTTCTTGGTTATAAAAAATGGCCTTTACCGGAGATTTAGAGAACCTATACATAGCTGACATAATTCAACTGCTCCACACGACGCGGAAATCAGGCATTTTTTCTGTCAGGGGAAGCAAGGGAGAAAGCCGTATTATTTTCAGTAATGGGTATATTGTAGGAGCAAACCATCTCAACAGCAAGGTACGCATCGGCACTGTCCTTGTAAAAATGAATGCCATCACCATTGAAGACCTAAAGCTTGCCCTTGAAGCTCAGAAAAAAGCAGGCAAAAATCGCAAACCCTTAATTGCCACACTCATAGATATGGGCAGATTAAAACAGGAAGAAGCATACAATGGGCTTAAGAAGCTGATTGAGATAACAGTCGTCGAACTTATAGGCTGGACAAAGGGCACATTCACGCTCGACACTGAAGATATTGTTGTAACACCCGAACGCACTTACCCCTTAAGCAAGATGGAACAGGAACTGAGTCTTGATGCCCAGATGGCGCTGATGGATGCTCTTCGCGTCTTTGACGAGAGGGAACACGACCGCCGTTCAGGAAAAATTGTGCCCTCTGATGAAGAACTTTTTGTGGAAGCGCTTCCAGGTGAAGTGACTACAGTAACCACAGGGGAAAAAACATCTATTACAGCCGATGATCTCGGGCTTGCAGATATCGACCGCCTGGAAAGGAAGATGCCCCAGTCTTTTTCTGTTGAAGAAATCTTTGACCCGATCGAGATTCACCGCCAGAAAATAAAGGAGACACTGGCAGGTTTTTCTGCTGAAGAACAGCAGACATTTGTCTCATTCTTAAGGAAATCTACTTCGAGCATAAATGTCCATGATGTTTCAAAAAGACAGGAGGGCCTGGCTGGAGCACTGGTATTTATAAGCGGTGATGAACTCATAAGGCATTCGGTCATGACCATCTGTAAGAATGAGGGTGTTCTTGTGTTTGTTGCAGAAAAGGAAGAGGAACTCGACCGCATCATAACACAATGCCTCTCAATGAAGGCATTGACTGTTCTTGTTTTTGATAACCCTGAAACTAAGGGAGAGGTACTTTCAGAAGAAAAGATCATCAGCCTGCGAAGGCAGCTAAAAAAGAAGTATCCGCAGGCTTCTATCGTCCAGATTGCCTCCCCTCATGATTTTAACTTCATGCTTGCGTCTTTCAATGACGGTGTCAGAGCAGTTCTCCCAAAGCCTTCAAAAAATGCTAAGAAAGAGACTTTCATTAAAGATACGATTAAATTCCTTGAAACCTTTAAATCTTATATCAGGGATATCTTTCATGAGCAGAAAGAGCCTGCTGTAACTGATATCAGGCTGGCTAAACTCAGAGATAGCATCATTGCCATTCGTGACCTTAACGACCCAACTGATGTGTCATACAAGATTCTCCAGTCTGTCTCTGAGATGTGCGAAAGATCCATCAATTTTATTGTGCGTCAGTCAGAACTCATAGGCGAAATATCAGTTGGAGTGAATGCAGAAAAGAATATTGGCCCCGCTTCAGCAGGGAAGCTTAAGATACCTCTGACAAAGCCTTCTGTCTTCCGGGATGTGGTTGAAAAGGGAAAGCTTTTTTATGGGGAGAGCAATGACGAGATCTTGAAGGTAAATCTCTTTAAAGAGATTGGCGCGCCTCTCAGACCAGCAATTATCCTTCTCCCGGTAAAGAGCCGTGGAAGAACCATAGCCCTGACCTATGGAGACTTTGCCAAAAAGGAACCTTCTTCTGTACAAACCGATTTGCTTGAAATTCTGGCAAATCAGGCTGGTTTGGTTCTGGAAAATATTCTTTATAGAAAACATATAAATAAAGGCCCTAAGAAGTGAGGGGGGCTTTACAAAAATCTTAAAAGATATAAAATTAAATGAATATGGAAATTTCGAAATTAAATAAAATACTCGAAATCGCATTTGAAAAAAAGGTATCCGATATTCATTTTGAAGTGGGTACCCCTCCTATGTTCAGGGCACGCGGGCATCTGATCCGCTCAAAGCTCCCGGACCTGTTCGGTAAAGATACCGAGTATATTGCCAATATGGTCATGGAGCAGCACGGAAGAAAACTTCCTGAGAGCGTAAAGGAGTTCGACACTTCTTACACATTGCCTGATGTTGGCCGTTTCAGGGTGAGCATATTCCGTCAGCGCGGCAACATAGGTATTGTAATGCGTGTCATACCTCATTACATCGGCACCTTCCAGGAACTAAATCTCCCGTCTGTGCTGGGAAAGATTGTTCAGGCGCCCAATGGGCTCGTACTTGTCACAGGGCCCACAGGTAACGGCAAGTCAACCACTATGGCCTCAATGATCCGGCATATTAACGAGAATTTCAATTACAATATCATTACTATTGAAGACCCCATAGAGTTTCTTTTCACTTCAAACAAAAGCTGTATCATCCAGAGAGAGCTTGGCATAGACACAGACAGTTTCAGCGGTGCATTAAAGGCGGCAATGCGCATGGACCCTGATGTGATCATGGTTGGAGAAATGCGCGACCTCGACACAATTGACGCCTGCATTAAGGCTGCAGAGACCGGGCATCTGGTTCTGTCAACCCTTCATACAAATAATGCTGCTTCTACTATTAACCGTATCGTCGGATATTTTCCTTCAGATGCCCAGGAGACCATCCGCCACAGACTGGCTGAGATACTTGTGGCAACTATTTCATTGCGGCTGGTAAGGGATAAGAGCGGAGAAAACATCCTGCCTGTAATGGAGGTTATGTATTCGACATCCACTATAAAGGCATGTATCCGTGAAGGCAAACTCGATGAGATCGAAGAGCACATCGAAAAAGGACGCGATGAATATAACATGCAGAGCATGGATCAGCATTTGATTCAACTCTGCAAGAAAGACATCATAACTCTCGATGAAGCAAAGAGGATCTCGCGCTCAACAGATCTCGAAAGAAAGCTGATGTACTATTAGCCCTGCTGATTTTGGCATTAAGCCTTTTTGACGAACTCTCCGAATCCCTTCAAAATCTTCAACCCAAGCTCCTGGCTTTTCTCGGGGTGAAACTGCATTGCAAAGACATTGTCTTTCCAGACCATTGAAGTAAAATTAACTCCGTAGTCTGTTGTCCCGGCAATTATACCATTATCTTCTGGCACAACATAAAAGGAGTGCACGAAATAGAAATATGACTTGTCCTCTATTCCATCAAAAATAGGAGGTCTTTTCTGTATATCTAATGTATTCCACCCCATGTGCGGGACTTTTAAATCGCCTTTGGGGAATTTTACAACCTTGCCTTTAAAAACATTAAGTCCTCTGCATACTCCGAACTCCTCTGATTCTGTAAACAAGACCTGAAGGCCAAGGCAGATGCCGAGATAAGGCTTTCCCTTTTCTATTGCCCCTATAATGGCTTCTGTTAGCTTCATATCTGTGAGGTTCTTAATGCAGTCTATGAATGCGCCTACTCCGGGAAGAACAACGCCTTTGGCATTATCAATTGAAGCTGCATCTGTGACAATGCGTGCATCAACGCCAACTTTAAGAAAACCCTTTTCAACGCTTCTCAGGTTTCCCATCCCATAATCAACAATCGCAATCATAGTTTAAGTTACTTTTTCAGAGGGTAGTTTGTCAAATAAAACCATGTGTTTAAATAAAGCAGGCATGTCGGGTGAAAAAGTTTTGAAGCGACACCTTGAAGTATTGGCTTACCACATTTCAAATCTTCAGTGACCGGAGACTTTAGTCGGAGGTCCAAACCACATGAAACTTTTCCAAATTAAGCTTTCAAATCTACTTACATATCATAGTCGCATTTTAAAACTTTTGAAACCGGCATGCCTGCTTAATCAAAAGACTTAGATATGTTGATTGCTAATCAATTCCACAGTTATAATGTCTCAGCAATGAATCCTCTTAAACAAAAAATCATCCAAAAAATTCAAACCGAAGGCCCTATCACATTCAGGACCTTTATGGAAATGGCACTTTACGAGCCTGAACTGGGGTATTACATTTCGCAGAATGCAAAAATCGGGAGGACAGGAGATTTTTATACGAGCTCACATCTCCATCCTGTATTCGGTGCGATGATTGGAAAGCAAATAGAAGAAATGCGGGAGATAATGGGAAAGCCTTCTGATTTCCAGATTGTTGAGATGGGTTCTGGTGCAGGTTATCTGTGCAAAGACATGCTGGAATATTACAAAGGGGCCAAGGGGTCAAGGGGTCAAGGGGCAAGGGAAGAAAGAGAAATCTACAAACATCTTCAATACATAATAGTTGAATTGAATCCTACTATGAGAGATAGCCAGAAAAATCTTTTATCTGATTTTTCAGATAAAGTGAGATGGGTTTCATCTATCAAAAAACTTCGCAATATTAAAGGCTGCATCCTTTCAAATGAACTCCTTGATGCATTTCCTGTGCATCTTGTAGAGATGGAAGATGAGATTAAAGAAATCTTTGTTGGCATAGAAGGGGAAAGATTAATAGAGATAAAACAAAAGCCAAGCACAGACGAGATCTACAGCTATCTTAAAGAGTTTTCTATTGAACTTCCGAAGGGCTACAGAACTGAAATAAACCTGAAAATTAAAGAATGGCTTAATGAGATTAACAACTCTTTATCAGAAGGTTTTATTTTTACAATAGACTATGGCTATCCTGCATGGGACTATTACAGTGAGGACAGAAACAGAGGCACCCTGCTCTGCTATCATAAACATCAGGTAGTTGAAGACCCTTATCAGAACATCGGAGAACAGGACATTACAGCGCATGTGAATTTCTCAGCAGTCAAAAAATGGGGCGAGGAACTTGGAATAAAGACATTGGGCTTCTGCCAGCAAGGAACTTTTCTCATGTCACTCGGTATTGATGAGGCAATTGCTCAAATTCACAAAAATTCTTCTGATTATTTATTCGAGGTTGCAAGGATTAAAAAACTGATTCTTCCAGGAACAATGGGAGAATCACATAAGGTGATGACACAATATAAAGGCAAAGGCGAGCCTGAATTAAAGGGATTTTCAATGAAAAATCAGAGGGGAAAATTGTAAGACCTGAAAAATTAAACACCCAGTTGCAAGCTTCAGGGAATACCAAGTTTAATCATGTGACGGAGAAGAATCTCCGGATATAACCTAAGACAGTTTGTCGAGGTCTTCATTTGCCCCTATAAGGACAAGCACGTCATCTTTATGGATTGTGTCTGTTGCCATTGGATTGACATTCCATATCTCTCTTGTTTTACCCTGTTCGCTGATATTTCTCTTTATGGCTATAAGATTGACGCCATATTTACCTCTGAGTTGGATATCATTCAATGTTTTGTCAATAAATTTTTCAAACGAGTATGCTTGCTTCTATATTTTCTCCAATACTTACAACTGCAACATCAACATTCTGTATTCCTACAGAGCGGAGTGATTTTTCATCCATAGCCTCAAGCTGGACTGTATGCGTAACAAAGTCAGAAATCTTCTTCACCCTCTCTTCGTCCTTATCTACGGCAATGACCTCGCAGCCCAATTCTGCGAGGGTCTTGGCTATCGAATAACCAAACCTTCCAAGCCCTATAACAGCAAACTGTTTTTTCATCCTATTATTACACTTCCCTCAGGATATCTGACCCTCTCCTCCTTATGCCTTACGATTGCAACTGCAAGCGTGAGAGGGCCGAGCCTGCCGACAAACATAGCAAAGCTGATCAAGAGCTTCCCTGCATCTGAAAAAAGTGCTGAGAGACTTCTAACCCCTCCGTCACCCACTGAAAGCCCCACGGTTCCGAAAGCTGAAGTAACCTCGAACATCGCTTCAAGATATTTTATATCCTGGGTTTTAATTATGTAAAGGGTACAGACCGTGCAGAAAATACCGGCCAGTGTTATTAACAAAAACGACTTTGAAACAGTATCTGAGGGTATTCTTCTATTAAACATTACCACGTCCCGTAATCCCCTCATTGTTGCACAAAGACTTGCAATCACAATTGCAAATGTAGATGTCTTAACGCCTCCGCCTGTACCACCGGGAGAGGCGCCTATAAACATGAGTATTATTGTTAGAAAAAGCGTTTCTGTTTTTAATATAGAATAATCAAGTGTATTAAAACCCGCTGTCCTTGGGGTCACTGCCGAAAAATAAGATGACAGCACCTTTTCTTTCAGCGGCATTGTCTTAAATGTAAGGGAGTTTGATATTTCAAAAGTATAAATAAGGGTTGCGCCTGCTAAAATAAGAATTGCTGTTGTGGCGAGTACTATCTTTGTATGCTGTAAAAGCCGTGTAATCTCCCTTCTCTGAAATCTGTACAGGTCACTTATAACAATAAATCCTATCCCACCGATTATAATGAGAGTGGTTATTACAAGATTTACAACTATATCTCCTCTGTAACGGACAAGGTTGTCAGAAAAGAGGCTGAACCCGGCATTATTAAAGGCCGAGACTGAATGAAACAGGCTATATAAAAATGCATTCTTGAGTTCAAAATCCCTCATAAGCCTTGCTGTTAGAATCAGAGTGCCGGTAAGTTCAAAAAAGAGTGAAAAAGCGAGAACGCCCTTTGTAAATTTCACGATACCTTCAACACTGATCACATTTAAAGCTTCTTTCATAATAAGCCTTTCCCCGATGCCTATCTTTTTGCCTACTATGAGAAAGATGATCGTCGCTGATGTCATATATCCAAGACCACCGAGTTGTATTAATAACAATATGACTATCTGACCGAAAAGGGTAAAGTCATTAGGTGTGTCTTTAACTATTAGTCCTGTAACGCAGACCGCTGATGTTGAAGTAAAGAGTGCATCCACAAAAGAACATCCCTTTGTGTTTGCAAAAGGAAGCGTAAGAAACAAAGCACCCACAAGTATAAATGAAAGGAATCCTATAACAAGTATCTGGGGTGGATTCAGATGTTTTCTTATCATCGCACAGATTATAGCAAATTATTTTGGTTTATTTCTTACCAGTTTTTTATACCAGAAAAATGCAGACACCGTTCAAAAATTTATTTAACTCGATGATTTATTAAAATTATCTTTTATGGTTCATTGGATAAAAATATGTGGCATTCCATCTGATAGAGGTGTGCTAAGGTATCGAAAAATAAATTTTTTCGCGACATCTGCATTTTTTAATGTATTTTTCGGGTATAATTCATCATGAAATTTATCGCAGACCTTCACATACACTCAAAATATTCCCGTGCAACAAGCCCTGATATGACGCCTGAAAATCTATGGCGATGGGCACAATTGAAAGGAATAAAGGTTCTTGGAACAGGTGATTTTACACATCCAAAATGGCTCAATGAACTTAAAGAAAAACTTGATAATTATGATAATAACTTATTTAAATTAAAAGGAAAATATAAACATAATAATATCCCGAATTCCTGTCTCTCTGATATATATTTCATGCTCACAGCAGAGATCAGCTGCATTTACGGTAAGAAAGGAAAGACAAGAAAAATCCACAGCATTATCCTGGCACCAGACTTTAATACAATAGGAAAGATTAATCTAAGACTTTCAAAGATAGGTAATCTTTCAGCAGACGGCAGACCCATTCTCGGACTCGATGCAAAGGAACTTCTAAAAATTATTCTTGATATATCAGATGAGGCAATGCTTATCCCCGCACATGCATGGACACCGCATTTTTCTGTTTTTGGTGCAGGTTCAGGTTTTGATTCGCTTGAGGAGTGTTTTGAAGAGCTAACACCATATGTCTATGCAATAGAAACAGGTCTTTCATCTGACCCTAAAATGAACTGGAGGCTGTCAGGCATTGACAAGATAACTCTAACATCCCACTCGGATGCCCATTCTCCTCAGAAAATTGGAAGAGAGGCAAATATCCTTGACACAGATATATCGTACAGGGCAATCACTGCTGCAATAAAAAAGAAAGGCGGTTTCTCAGGGACAATAGAGTTTTTTCCTGAAGAGGGAAAGTATCATTATGACGGCCACAGGTTTTGTGAGGTAAGTCTTTCGCCAGGCGAGACAATAAAAAATAATTACTTATGTCCTGTCTGCGGGAAAAGAGTTACAGTAGGTGTCATGCACAGAGTCGAAAAACTCGCAGACAGAGAATATGGGTTTAAGCCAGAAGATGCACCTGATTTTTATTCGATCATCCCTCTCCCTGAAATTATTGCAGAGACATTACAAGTTGGGGTTAGCAGCAAGGCTGTTGAAAACATGTACTTTAAATTGCTCGAAAAACTCGGAGATGAGTTCAAAATATTAATGGACTACTCTACAGAAGAGATCGAAAAAGCAGGCTTCCCACAAATTGCAGAGGCGATATCAAGGATGAGAAACGGCAAGGTTCATATTGCACCGGGCTTTGACGGCGAATACGGGAAGATAAAGATATTTGAAGAGGTCGAGAGAAAGAAGATAAAAGGACAGGCAATGTTGTTTTAAAAAGGAGCAGCGGTTTAATGTGAAACTCAGAATTCTTTTAATCAACCCATGGATCTACGATTTCGCTGCAATAAACCTCTGGTCAAGACCGCTCGGCCTTTTAAAAGTAGCCGAATATCTCAGCCAGTTTGATGTTGAGCCTGCATTAATAGATTGTATAAATGTCTATAAAATAAAAAACTATGGCACCGGGAAATACCCAAAAAAAATAATCGAAAAACCGGAATGCATAAAATCAATCCCGAGGCGATTCGGAAGATATGGAATCAGCATTGATTATTTCAGAGAGTCGTTAATAAGAAATTCCCCTTTTGACAAACACACGGTCTTCTCTTATCTTCTCTCAGGTTATGACACGGATGAACTGAAGAAGTTGAAATTAGATGTGAAGGAATATAATATATCGTAAATATGTATAACCTCATAAGTTTTGCAGGAATTTTTGTTCTGATGGCATTTGCATGGCTGATATCTACAGACAGAAAAGTCATTAACTGGCGTGTTGTATTCTGGGGGACAGCACTTCAACTCATATTCGCATTGTTCATATTCATAATACCTGCTGGTTCAAAGATATTTCTTATTGTCAATGATGCTGTTGTGAAAGTCCTTGACAGCGCAACTGCAGGCACAAGGTTTCTCTTTGGAAGGCTCGCCCTTCCTCCTGGAACAAAAAATGAGATAGGAGAGGAATCCCTCGGTTTCTTTCTTGCTTTTCAGGCTTTACCAACAATCATATTCTTTGCAAGCCTTATGGCAGTGCTTTATTACATAGGGGTAATGCCATATCTTATAAGGCTATTTTCAAGGGTATTTACAAAACTCATGAAGATAAGCGGAGCAGAATCCCTCAGTGTATCGAGCAATATCTTTGTTGGCGTTGAAGCAAACATGACAGTGCTTCCTTATCTCAGCACAATGACCAAATCAGAACTCTGCACCATACTTGCAGCAGGCATGTCAACAACTGCATCGAGTGTCCTGGCGTTATATGTCTTTATTCTTCAGGCAAAGTTTCCGACAATTGCAGGACATCTGGTCTCTGCGTCAATCCTTTCAGCAATAGCAGCCATCGTGACGTCGAAGCTTATCATGCCAGAGACTCAAATACCTGAGACACTGGGAATGGATATAAAGCCACACTATGAAAATGAATCAACTATTATAGAAGCGATTATTAATGGCGCAAATGAAGGGGTTAAGATGGTAGTTGGAATTGTAGCTTTGCTCCTTGCGTTCCTCGGCCTCGTTGCCTTAATAGATTTCCTCCTGACAGGCATGGGGTTAAGAGTGAATAATCTCTTAGGGATTCAGATGGACTGGTCTTTGAAAGGGCTTTTAGGCTATCTATTTTATCCTTTTACACTTCTGATTGGCGTACCAGCTTCAGACGCCTTTGAGATATCAAAACTTATAGGCGAAAGAGCTGTGCTTACAGAAGTGAAGGCATATCAGGATCTTGCAGGTCTCCTTTCTTCAAATGCGTTAAAGGATCCGCGATCTGCTGTCTTAGCCGCATATGCACTCTGCGGTTTTGCTCATTTTGCCTCACTCGCCATATTTGTGGGGGGCACTGCTGCGCTCGCCCCTAAAAGAACCAGAGACCTCTCAACAGTAGGATTGATGGCACTCATAGCCGCAACTCTTGCATGTCTTATGACAGCCTCGGTTGCAGGAACCTTCTTTACAGAAGGCTCTATACTCTTAGGCAAGTAACTCAGTTAAAAATTGTTTTTATCACACTTCTAACTTCATTGATACCCGATTTCCACCAGAATTTCTGCTGTGATACATTAGCTGCTCAGCTCTTTTTAACAGTGTATCCATTGTATCTATTTGTAGCGCAAGTGTCGCACCAATAGAAATAGTAACTCGAACAATATCCGCCCCTTTGGGATAACCAGATTTTTCAACAAGTAAACGAGCCCTATTTGCAGTAGAATGCAACCGTTCTTCATTGGCGTTGACAATAATTGATATAAAATCTTCCCCGCTCCATCTGCCTATTACGTCAGAAGTTCTCGAATTAAACAACAGCGTCCTTGCCACCATCTTTAATATTTTATTCCCAACATTATACCCATATACGTCATTTATCTTTTTGAAATCATCCACGGTAATGTAAAGAACCCCGAATGGCCAGCCATATCTGCACATTTCATCAAGCCTTGCATGAAGGTTCATCTCAACATATTTCTTGTTCACCAGCATTGTGAGAGGTTCGAGCAGGGTCATCTTTTCAAGATCTTCGATCCTCTGGCGAATTGTAACCTTCGGGGAATTATCACTGAAAATTTCTACCGCACCAATAATCTTGTCGTTTGAATCCCGAATCGGAATCACGCGCACCGAAACCGGGAAGCGATGTCCGTCTTTATGAAGGAGATACATCTCTGCTTCACGTATACGCCCATCTGCAATTGTTCTTGAGACTATGCATAAACCTTTACACAAATCAACGCCTTCCCCGTTGACATGCACAAGGATATTATCCGAGCAAAGCCTTCCCAACACCTCGGAACTTGTGTATCCCGTAATCCGCTCTGCAGCCTTATTCCAATATGTAATCCTCCTATCACAGTCTACATAATATATTCCGTCATAGAGACTATCCAGGAGATTTTTGTAAAAGTCTTTATCAATTTTCATAAGTAAAATTATAGCAAATTTCTCTTCTGTATTGAACTTTCAGTGCTTTATATTATTAAATATCGATACTCAAATGATTCTGACCCAGATAACAGAAGATACCTTTGAACAAGTATTACACATTAACGAATCTGCGCTAATCGATCTCCGAGACGTAACCTTTATCGACCCGTATGGTATGGTTTGTATTCTTGAAATCGGAGAACTTTTAAAAGCTGAAGGTATTCAGAAAACCATTTATCTTCCTGAATCAGAAGAAGTCCTTAAGTATCTTGAACGCATGAATTTTTTCGACTATGCTGATAACTATTTCAAACTTAATCCATCCGAGCCTAAAATTACTGGAAAATACTTAAGAAGTTCTTATTCCGATGTTCTTCTTGAAATTACACCAATAGAAAAATCAGACGACATCCATTTTATCGTTGGCAAGGTTAAAGAGCGGGCTAATGCAATTCTCAAGAAGCATCTTCACTATGACGAAAAGGCAATCAATGTATTTATCGTTTCCCTCTCAGAGGTATGCCAGAATATCATCGAGCACAGTGAAACAAAGGGTTTTGTTGGGATACAGAAATACCATTTTCAGAATCTGAATAAGAATGTCGTTAAGATTGCCGTCATGGATATCGGGATAGGCTTCAGAAAATCATTATCTAAAAGGTTTTCACTGAAAAATGACTTTGATGCAATTGATAAGGCGCTGCTTCACGGAGCATCAAGATATGCAGATGAAGGCAGAGGTCACGGACTTGCAGCAGTAAGAAGATTTGTCAATCAATGGAATGGTAAACTCTCCATCCGTTCGGGCACAGCAAAACTCTCAATAATCCCTGATTGGGCATGGGGAAAACAGAAAGAGGTTAACCTCGCCCACTTCCCCGGCGCCCAGATAAACATCATGCTGCCGGAAGTTTAACCCTAAAAATTCTAAAAATTCTACTTGACAAACCCCCTTTTTTATGATTCAATTGAATCAATTGAAGATATTAGAAGGGGGAGCGCAATGGCCTATTTTAGGACTAAAGGCAATAACCTTGAGCACTACTTTAACTACCACAAGAAGTTCCACCTTTTCCCTAACCTCAGCTTTATTTATATCGAAGACACCTGCGACGGCTTCTGCCCTGACTGTAAAGAGATGCCGAGATGTGAATTTTATAAAGAACTCAAGGATGAGTGGGAGGGATTTTATTTGTAGGAAACTCTGTTCCAATAGTTGTCATTCTCCGGCTTGACCAGAGAATCCAGAAAATCATCCCCTCTTTAGCAAAGAGGGATTAGGGGAGATTTTAGATGAGATTCATTGAGAAGAAAGTAGAATTGCATCCTGCTTTAAAAAAGGCATTTGATAGCCTTTATGGATATACAAGTGATGCTGATGGCATACGCCATGCTTTGTTGGATGAACCCAACTTAGATTCTGAAGATGCAAAATTTATGTTGGTGTCTTGTTCGGCGTTCATTAATTATCTGATAAGTAAGTCATCAAAAGCAGGGATAAAGTTATAACTATGCCAGCTAAAACCACCATAATCATCGGCAACAGGCGGAGGATTTTAATGCCACAAAGACTGATGACATAAGACTAATGGGACTGAAATGAACAACAATAACCAAAAAACAAAACCAACCCTTATCCCCCCTCATGGTGGATACCGCAATCTGAAATCATATCAGACTGCGGAAATCATTTATGATGCTACGGCTGTATTCTGCGGTCTCTTTGTTGACAAGCGCTCGCGCACGCATGACCAGATGGTACAGGCAGCGCGAAGCGGCAAGCAGAATATCGCAGAAGGAAGCATGGCCTCCGGTACTTCAAAGAAGAGCGAACTGAAACTAATCGGCGTAGCCCGTGCAAGCCTTGAAGAGTTGTTGCTTGATTACCATGATTTTTTGCGACAGAAGGGGTTGCTGCTCTGGGAGAAAGGGCATCCGCAGGCGCAAGCCATACGGAAGCTTGCGTGGGAAAAGAATAGGTCTTATAGGACTTATAAGACCTATGTTGAGCAAAGCTCGCCTGAAACTGCTGCTAATACCCTTATTTGCCTGATTCATCAGGCAAATTATCTGCTTGACCAGCAACTGCGGCAACTGGAAAAACAATTCTTGGAAGAAGGCGGATTCACAGAAAAACTTTATCAGGCGCGCCAGAGCGTTAGGATGAAGAACTGAAAAATGGTTCATCTGGATAGGGAAAGAGAACAATTGAATGAATTAACATCCGCATTCGATATACTGAAAAAGAGTTTGCCAGGTTATGAGAGCAGGCCGCAACAGCTTGAGATGGCAAACGAGGTCTATGCGCACCTCAAGGGGAAAAAGAATCTCATCATTGAGGCCGGCACCGGCGTGGGTAAATCTTTTGCATACCTCATCCCTGCGATACTCTCGAATAAGAAGACGATTGTATCCACGGCATCTATAGCCTTGCAGGATCAGCTTGTGAATAAAGACCTCGCCTTTCTTCAGGATGCGCTTCCGCATGAATTTTCATACGCGATCCTCAAGGGGAAAAATAACTATGTCTGTCTGAAACGCGAGAGGGACTTTTCGGAATTGGAAGAACCCTATAAAAAGTTCACTGAATGGGTCTCCGTCACAGAGACAGGAGATAAGGACGAACTGAACTTTATCCCTGATTTCTGGGCAAATGTCTGCGGCGATTCCGATGACTGCAGTTCGGTGAAATGTTCTTTTTACAAAGATTGTTTTTATTACAGGCATTACAGAGGACTCCGCAAAAAAGATATCCTTGTAGTGAACCACCACCTTCTCATCTACGACCTTCTTTCAGATTTCAACCTGCTGCCCTTTCATAGTCAATTGATCATTGATGAGGCGCACCAGATCGAAAATGTCATCTCCCATGTCCTCGGAAACGCCCTCAGTCATCCGAGACTGCTATGGCTTCTATATCGCTTAAGAGGATTGAAGATTGCGGTGGATCACCTTTTTGAGCCTGTTGAATCATTCTTTAAATCCCCCCTCCTCCCCACCTTAGTAAGGGGGGAAGTTAAGAGGGGTAAGGCTGTATCGCCGATACCGGAAGCGGTAATAGAGGGCTTGAGAAACCTTAGAACGCTGTTTGCCTTTGATAAGGTTGTTAATAGATTAGTCGCCTTTCAGGAGTCTGTTTCTGGCGATGAATTGCAGGACAGAATAGAGACAACAATCGCTTATATAAACTCTCTATCATCTGTCATTACTGATTTCATAGAACAGGGAGACAGCGACAGGGTCTATTATCTGACAGAAAACAAAAATGCCATTGAACTGAAAAGCAGCCTTGTGGAATCACAAAGACCGTTCATCACGCTGGTCAACAACTATGAAAGCCTGATAATGACATCGGCCACATTGACCACAGGCAATGATTTCGATTTTTTAAAGAAAAGACTCGGCATTATCGATCTCCTGCCGGAATTTAGCACAGGGTTCAAAGAAAGGGTTATAGGTTCGCCCTTTAATTACAGGAAACAGACGCTCCTTTATCTTGATAAAGAACTGCCGAGGCCTGTTCCGGAAAACAATGAGGTCTATTGCCGGGAGGGTCTTAAGACTATTGAAGGGCTTATCAGTGCATCAAGGGGACGGGCGCTTGTACTTTTTACATCATACAAACATCTTCGTTTTGCATCAAGAAATATCAGAATAGACTACCCTTTTAAAACTCAGGGAGATATGCCGCCGGCAAGACTTATCGAATGGTTCAGAAAAACCCCTGATTCTGTACTCTTCGCAACCGCTACGTTCTGGCAGGGGATTGACATAAAAGGCGAGAAGTTAAGCCTCGTGATTATTTCAAAGATTCCATTCGGCTCTCCGGGAGACCCTGTATACGATGAAAGATGCCTGAGATTAGGTGAAAAGTGGTTTGAAGACCTTGCGCTTCCCTCTGCAATCCTGCTGCTAAGGCAGGGTTTCGGCAGACTTATTAGAGGGAGCGACGACTATGGAGTGATCGCAATCCTCGATACACGGCTTATTATGAGTTCATATGGAAAGACTATTCTATCTTCCCTGCCTGATATGAGTATGGTCCATAGCATTGAAGATGTGAAAAGTTTTTTCGATTCTGTTCCGGTTTGTTCCAGAAATACCCCTCGCACTCTTTCACAGGCTGGTGACTTAACTCCCCCTTCACCCCCTCTTAATTTAAGAGGGGATTGGGGAGCGTTAGAGGACATAGGGGAAGGTGTATTTTCAGATGAGAAAATTTCTTGTGTTGTAGCACTCGGCAATTCCAACGATCCATCAGCTATCACAGAACTGATAGACTTTACAAAAAGCAGAAACGGAAACGTGCGCAGGCTTGCAGCCTCTGCTTTAGGGAAACTCTCGAGAGTTAAACCGGATATATATAAAGCAGTGCATGCCCTTGAAATTTTACTTGAGGATGAAAAACCCCAGGTACGGCAATATGCCATGAAAGCGCTGGGTAAGATCGGCAGGATAGATAAGAAGCAGATCGAATCCATCATAAATAACCCTTCTGAGAAGACTTATAATGTATCCCTTGCAAACCAGTTACTCAGAAGACTCAATGGAGACGGGAAAGTGATCGGGTGAGAGGTATTAATTTAAAAAATGCGTAAATATGATTTATATGCCATTTTAAAGGAGGAACTCAAAAACGGTTCTTCGTACCTTGTAACTCGTCCGTCAGGGCAGGTTATAAGGGAGCGTATTGAGAAGGATATCGTAAAAGAAAAAGACGCTGAGGTTATTGCCCTTGATTTTTCAAAAATCGGCGTAATTGACTATTCCTGCGCCGATGAGATTGTGGCAAAGCTCATATCGAGGCTAATCAGCGGCGAATATGGAGATAAATATATTGTCCTAAAGGGTCTTAATGAAAACCAGAAGGAGAACATCGAGGTCGCTCTTGAGAGAAAAGACCTTGCTGTGATCGCGGAGATGCGGGACGGCAAGCAAATTCTTATCGGGAATCTGAATAACTATTTACAGGAGACTTTGAATTTTATAACAAAGAGAGGAAAGATTACGGCAGGCGACCTTTCCACCGCTTTAAAGCTGCCTGCAAATACAAGTGGAACACGCTTGTTAAACTTACATAAGAAAAGGCTTGTGAAAAGGACTGAAGATATAAGGGATGGAGGAAGGGTCTGGGTGTATGAGGCGTGTTTGTAGTATAATCAAAAAATATATTTTATTGTCATTCCGCACTTGATGCGGAATCCAGTTCTTTAACTTCTCTCTGGATTCCCGCCTTCGCGGGAATGACGGTAAATACATAATGAATGAGAGGTTTTACTGTGTCTGAATTAACACCTTTAATGAAACAATATTCTAGCATCAAAGAGAAATATAAGGACTGCATCCTTATGTTCAGGCTCGGGGATTTCTATGAGATGTTTGGGGAGGATGCAAAGGTTGCATCAAAGATTCTCCAGATAGCCCTCACATCGAGGGACAAATCAAAGGAAGAGCCATTGCCCATGTGTGGTATTCCCCATTTTGCATCTGAGACGTACATAACAAAATTGATTAAGGCCGGTCATAAGGTTGCAATATGTGAACAACTGGAAGACGCAAAGGAGGCAAAGGGAATAGTCCAGAGGGATGTTGTGAGGGTTATCACTCCGGGAACACATGCGCCTGAGCATCCAAAGGAAAATAATTATATCATGAGTTTTTTCCCTGACGGCAAGAAAACAGGCATTGCAGCAGCAGACATATCAACAGGTGAATTTGTCATATATGAAACTGCAGAGTCTGTTGAGGATGAATTCAGCAGGTTCGAGCCAAAGGAGATCCTCTGCCCTAAGGCGCTGAGAGAAAACATCCATTACTCGGAGATACTGAAAAACTTTTATACCACAGGTTATGAAGACTGGGCATTTGATTATACAGAAGCATATAAGACCCTTTTAATGCACTTTAAGGTATCCTCGCTTGATGGATACGGCTGCGAAGGGATGACCGCTGCAATATCTGCTGCCGGCGCACTTATAAATTATCTTGAAGAGACGCAGAAAGAAAACCTGAACTTCAAAAAGATCTCAACACTGAAGCAGACATCCTTTATGCTCCTGGATGCAGCCACCCAGAGAAACCTCGAATTAACCCATAATCTCAAAACAAGAACAGAAGAAGGCACCCTCCTGTGGGCGCTCGATGAGACATTAACATCAATGGGCGGTAGGTATCTCAGGGGATTAATCCTCAGGCCATTTATAGATATAACACAGATACATAAAAAACAGGGGGCAGTCGAATATCTCGTTGAGGAATATGAACTTATCGAAACACTACGCAACAATTTCAGAAAGGTACAAGACATCGAAAGATTATCAAACAGGGTTGCTACAAAAAGCGCAAATCCGAGAGACCTTATCGCAATAAAAAACTCCATTACACATCTGCCGGCTATTAAAAAAGCTCTCCTGTCATCCCAGGAGGCATATCTGAAATCAATATCAGATGAGATATCAGAGTTCTCTCTCCTGAGGTCTCTGATAGAGTCGAGCATCATGGATAACCCTCCTCTCAGCCTGAGAGACGGCGGAATTATTAAAAAAGGATATAACAAAGAGATCGATGAACTCAGAAAGGTTTCTACCAGCGGGAAAGATTTTATTGCAGAACTTGAGATGAGCGAAAAAAAGAAGACAGGGATCTCATCATTAAAGGTTGGATATAATAAGATATTCGGATACTACATTGAGGTAACAAAAGCAAATCTTGATCAGGTGCCTGATTATTATATAAGAAAACAAACTCTCGTTGGAGGAGAGAGGTTTATAACCCCTGAACTAAAGGAATACGAATCAAAGGTCATAGGCGCCGAAGAGAGGGTGAAAAACCTTGAATATCAAATCTTCAATGAGATACTCGATGAGGTTCAGAAAGAATCTCCAAACCTCACAAAGACATCTCATGCCATTGCTGCTATAGACTTTCTGATATCAATGGCAATTGTAGCAAAAAGGCATAATTATGCAAAACCAGTGATAGATGAAAGCGGCACAATCGAGATATTAGACGGAAGACACCCTGTGCTTGAAAGGATTCCTGGTGAAGAGCGTTTTATCCCCAACAGCGTGCACCTGGATAACGAAGGCCAGAGGCTTTTGGTAATCACAGGGCCGAATATGGCTGGGAAATCAACATACATGAGGCAGATAGCTTTGATAGTCCTTATGGCACAGATTGGAGGGTTCGTTCCAGCTGCAGAGGCAAGGATCGGAATAGTTGACAGGATATTTACGAGGATTGGAGCATCAGATTTTATAACAAAAGGACAGAGCACATTTATGGTCGAGATGATAGAGACTGCAAACATACTCAATAACGCATCATCAAAAAGCCTTATTATTATAGATGAGGTCGGAAGAGGCACAAGCACATTTGACGGCATCAGCATTGCATGGGCTGTTGCAGAACATATAGCAAGAACAATTAAGGCAAGGACTCTCTTTGCAACACATTACAACGAACTCACCGAGCTTGCCATTACACTCGACGGCGTAAAGAACTACAATGTATCTGTGAAAGAATGGGGAGACGAGATAATATTCTTAAGAAAAGTCGAAGAAGGGCCTGCTGATAAGAGCTATGGCATTCAGGTTGCGCGGCTTGCAGGCCTTCCATCAGAGGTAATCGGGAGGGCAAAAGAGGTTCTTACAAACCTTGAGAAAGAAGAGTTGAATGAGGCAGGAGAGCCGAAATTTGCATCCCATAAAAAGAAGAAAGGCGTCCAGCTCGATCTCTTTGCAATAAAACCTGAGCCAATAATATCTGAACTTGTGAATCTTGACACGGAGAAACTGACTCCGCAAGAGGCGTTGAATACGCTTAAAAAGATCAGGAAAAAGATTACCTCCCCCTTTCAATCCATGCACTGATATTTGCGGAATCGAGAAAACAATTTATGGTATACTTTCAATAGTAGGATGCCTGAAGGAGGTTTATTTATGGCAAATCCACTGCTTAATCGCATTTCAGTTGATCCAAATATTTGCTTTGGCAAACCCTGTATTAAAGGTACAAGGATATGGGTCTCACTTATCCTTGATTTCCTTGCCAATGGGATGACAATTAAGGAGATTCTTGAGGAGTATCCTCATCTGACAGAGGAGGATATTCGCGCTGCTATTGCCTATGGTGCAGAGATGTCAAGAGAACGCTATGTTGAGGTTCCGGCAGAAACAGCCTGATGAAGTTCAAACTCGACGAAAACTTTGGAACACGAACTCAAAAACTTTTTCGTTCTGCAGGACACGACGTCCAGACCATCCGTGAGCAAAAGCTGCAAGGTTGTTCAGATTCTCACCTTTACAATGTGTGTCGTGCTGAACAACGTTGTCTTGTCACATTGGATCTGGACTTTGGGGATGTGACGCGTTTTCCACCTAACAAAGCAGAAGGTATTGCTGTTATTAGAGTCCCCAGAAATCCCAGCATTACCTTACTGGAACAACTGATGCGCCAGTTTTTGCAATCACTAACCCGGATGTCGATAGAAAAAAATCTCTGGATTGTTGAAATAGGCAGAATTAGAATACATCAGTCAGAAACAGAGGAATAAGAAGATAACCCATACGAACCTATACTTCCCCCTGAATTAAATAGGGGGCAAGTGCAGAAATGACAACTATGTACTATTTTCAGGATTTGATGCCTTGCTTTATCCATAGAAACAACCCTCCCTTTCATATATAATCTCAATAAGATATGCCTGCAAGAAATATTTTCATAACCATATTTCTCTCTTCCTTTTCAGCCCTTGCCTTTGAGATAACACTTATACGCATATTCTCAATATCGCTGTGGTATCACTTTGCATTCATGGTAATAAGCATAGCAATGCTTGGAATTGGCGCAAGCGGTACTCTGCTCACAATATATCCGAAACTTAAGGGCTTATCCAATATCAGCATCTATGGGCTTCTACTCGGCATAAGTATCTCCATCTGTTATATCGCATCAAACCAGATTCCCTTTGACCCTGTGAGGCTTTCGTGGGACCGCATCCAGCTTCTTTATATTAGTCTTTATTACATAACCCTCTCTATGCCGTTCTTCTTTACAGGGTTGATTATTGGAACTGCATTCTCAAGTATGAGTGAACAATCAGGAATAGTCTATGGCTCTGACCTCTCAGGCGCAGGTATTGGCTCAATAACAATTTTATTTTTAATGCACTTCTTTCATCTTGAGGATATCGTCTTTATCCTTTCATCCGTGGCTTTAACAGGTGCCATTTTTACCGGGGGCAAGAAAGTAAAGACTGCCTCAGCAATCTTGATCGCAATAAATATTTTTATGGCTGCAATAAGCCATGAAAGCATCCATCCGAGAATGTCTCCGTATAAGGGATTACAAATTGCCTTAAGATACCCTGGTGCAGCTCATTTAAAGACCTTTTACAGCCCATTTTCTCAGATTGATGTTTTTAAAAGCCCGGCGGTAAGGTTTGCACCGGGTTTGAGTCTCAGATACCTCGATGCACTTCCTGAACAGACAGGCGTCTCAATAGATGGGGGTGAAGTTAATGCCATAACATATGCTGGTGATAAAAAATCTCTCAGGTTTCTCGAATATCTACCGTCAGCACTGCCTTATGAGATATACACGTCTCAAAGAGACACAAAGGACAATGAAAATGTCATCCCCCGATTTAATCGGGAAATCCAGAAAGACATGGATTCCCGCTTATCGCCCCAGGCGATTCGCCGAGGAGAAAGGACCGCGGGAATGACGGAAAAGAAGATATCTCCATATGAGGTTAGTAATCTCCCTGATGTGCTAATCATCGAGCCTAAAGGAGGGCTTCAGGTTCTCATGGCTGAATATTACGGATCGAAAAACATTATCAAGGTCGAATCAAACCCCCTTCTGATAAAAATAATCAGGGATGAATTTAAGGAATTTTCCCATGGCATTTATAATACAAATACATTACCAGGACTCGGAAGGACATGGCTTAGATCAAATGACAAGAAATTCGACATTATTGACATCCCATTAACGGCCGCTACACCTTCAGGTTTATTCGGCATATCAGAGGATTACAGTTTCACTGTTGAGGCATTTAAAGAATACCTGAATCATTTAAAACCAGATGGATTTCTGAACATAAATCTCTTCATCCTTCCACCGCCGAGGATAGAACTGAGACTTCTGAACACAATTGTCACGGCAGTGGAGGAAATGGGGATAAATGATACTGAAAAGCATATTGCTGCAATCCGGAGTTGGGGGACTATAAGCATCCTTTTTAAAAAAACAGGGCTTTCTTCTAAAGACATTAAAAAAATTAAAAAGTTTTCAAAAGAAAGACGGTTTGATCTCATACACTACCCCGGTATAAAAGAAAGCGAAACCAATATTTATGTGAAAATGCCTTCGAATGAATATCCCGCTGCATTTAAGAATATTCTCAATCCTGAATCACGAAAGTCGTTCATTGATAATTACATCTTTGATATAAAACCTGCTTACGATGTAAAGCCTTACTTTAACTATTTTCTAAGGCTCAAGAATATTAAACCAATCTATGAGGTTATGGGTAAAAAGTGGCAGTATTTTATAGAGGAAGGATATCTTCTCATAGGGATATTTATCCAGGTATTGGTTTTAAGTATTGCTATCATGCTCATCCCTGTCCCGGCATTAGTTAAAGTGAAACTTAAGGTTGGTCTTCTTCCTTATTTTGCCTTTCTCGGCATCGGGTTTATGTTTATAGAGATATCATTAATCCAGAATATGATACTCCCTTTAGGGAACCCATCTTATGCTGTTGCTTCAGTCCTGACATCGATCCTCATAAGTTCAGCAACCGGGAGTATCTTAAGCCAGCGATTTTCACAATTAAGGAGTCCGTATGTAGCGCTTTTTATCACACTTATAGTTATATCATTCAGCTTCCTCCTCCCCTATATCTCTGGTCAGATATCTCCCCATCCTGTATATCTCAAAATAGCATTTGTATTTTTAATGCTTCTGCCCGTTGGCATTTTCATGGGCATACCTTTCCCTCTCGGCCTTAAAATACTCGGAGAGAGAGAGCCTTCCTTAATACCATGGGCATGGGCAATCAATGGCTGCTTTTCAGTTCTTGCGCCTGTTCTCACAATCATGCTCGCTATGGAAATAGGTTTTAAGGCAGTGCTCTGGCTCGGAGGGGGAGCATATCTCGCAGCATTTGCGATGTTAAAGATTTTTATAAAGAGTCAAAGCAGAGTAAAAATATAAAGGGAACAAGTCTTATATCTTCAGCAGTTGGCTAAATCTTTTTCGAACTTTAAAGTGACATTCTTATTTTACATTGACGGTTACAGGCAGTCTCAATCTAAATGTGGTACCGGCATTTGTGCTATCAACGATAATGGAGCCTCCATGGGATACAATGGTCTTGTGGACTATTGCAAGGCCAAGTCCTGTGCCTTTCTCTTTTGTGGTATAAAAGGGAAGAAAGATTTTGTCTCTTATACCTTCTGGGACGCCATGTCCTGTATCCGATACCGTTATCTCTATATAGTCTGCTGTGTCTGTATAGCCAAAACTCAGTTTGCCACTTTCTTTCATTGCCTCAACCGCATTCTGGACAAGGTTTGTAAATGCCTGTCTCAAAAGTATTTCATCACCTGATATAACGAGAGATTTATTAATATCCATGGCCACTACTATATTGCTGTTATTGCCAATTATGCTCGATACACAGCTATTTATCATATCATTAAGATTAACTCTGGAGATGTTTAATTCAATTGGCCTTGCAAAAGACAGAAAATCCGAAATAATCCTGTCCATGACATCAACCTCTTTCGAGATTGCCTCAACCGTTGGTATTAACGCACCATCCACTTTTTTGGAAAGTAGTTTTGTATATCCTGCAATAACACCTAATGGATTTCTGAGTTCATGCGCAATGCCAGCAGACATCTCCCCGAGGCTTGACAGTCTTTTCCTCAATTCGGCCTGGGACTCGAGTGCCTTAAGCTCTGTGAGGTCTGTGAAGACAAGTATATGACCTATATCTTTCCCTTCGCTGTCACACAGAGGGGAAAAGGTAAGGGCAAGATGTATCCCTCTGCCATCTGATGTCTGATATTGAATCTCTCCCCGCTCAACGGATTTGCCTTCCTTGAGAAGTTCTGCTATAGGAGCGCCTAAGAGTTCATCGTAGCCCTTCCCTATCGCACCTTCTGCCTTGAGTCCAAGAATCTTCTCTGCTGACGAATTTATACTCTTAATCTTCAAGTCCCTGTCAAAACTCATTACTCCGCTCGGAACACTCTGCAGAATATCTCTGTTATAACTCTCGACATCCTCGGCCCTTTGCTCTGCGAGCTTCCTTAATATTTCCAGTTCTTTCTCTTTCTCTTTAAGTTTTGACACAAGCTCATGAAAGGTATTTACAACAAAACCGACATTAGACGTATCTCTATGCCCTAACTTCTCCTTTTCGCTTCTGAATTTCATAATTGCTTTGAGAAGATAGAACAATATCAGGATTACAAGAAGAAATATAGATGCTAATAAAAATATCGCCGCTGTATTCATCTACGTCCAAGATACCAATAAAAAATTTCTTGACCTAAAAAAAGGGTTATAATTGCTCCTGCTGCGAGGAATGGCCCGAACGGTATTTTTGTCTTTCTTCCCTTACCCTTAAACACCATTAAAGATATGCCCCAGACAGAACCCAGGAGACTGCCAAGAAAGGTTGTCAGGAGCACAGACTTCCATCCCATTAATGCTCCAACCATTGCCATCATCTTTATATCACCCCCGCCCATTCCACCCCGGCTCAGAACAGCTACTATATAAAATAGTCCGAACCCTGTCAAAGCTCCAAAAACAGATGCCTTATACCCAAGCAAAGACCATCTCAAAAATGGGTCGGGAAGTATTAATGAGCCTGCGATCGTTCCTATCAGAATACCAGGCAGCGTTATCCCGTCGGGTATTATCTGAAAATCAAGGTCTATGAACGTTATAACTATCAGAGCAGAGGCTAAAGCAAAATAAAAAAGCGTATGCCATCCAATTCTAAATCTCCAGAGCAATGCAATGTAAAGCAATGCATTCATGGCTTCAACCAGAGGGTATCTGAGGGATATTCTTGACTTGCATGCCCTGCATCTCCCACCTAACATTACATAGCTCAGGATTGGGATATTATCCCATATCTTTATTGGTGCATTGCATGAAGGACAATGTGATGCTGGTATGATTATCGATTCTCCCCTCGGGATCCTGTATATGCAGACATTTAAAAAAGAACCAACTATAGAGCCAAAGATAAAAATTATGCCATATAAAATTAAATACTGCATTTTTAAATCTTATCCTTCAATCTTGCTCATCTCTGATGCCTTTTTCTTTATATCTTCTATCTCGGCATCAATTCTCTCGAGTTCGCTTATAGTTTCCAGTATCTCCTTGTCCTTAAAAATATTTTTGTCTTGATGATTTCTAAGCTCAAATACACGTTCTCCAATAAACCTCATCTTTTCTGCCCTATCTTTTTCCTTTTTTCCTCGGTCCTGCAAAAGCTTAACAATTGAAAACTCAATCTTAAGCCGCTCTGACAATAAAGAGGAAAACCATTTTATCTTTTCTATGCCGGCATCAAAATTACTTTTAAGCCTTTTCCACATAATACCTCCTCTGGTTAGCGTATAGCGTGTAGCATAAGACTATCTAAACACGCTACCCGCTTCTTCAACTCGTCTTAAATAACTCAACCTTTCCTTTCCAGAACCGTTCAAGTCCCTTTTTTAACTCGGGGAATGTCTTAAGCTCAGCATCTTTGTTTATCAAGGCAAATGCTTCTTTTCTTGCAGTATCAAGAAGCCTTGCATCCCTTATTATGTTTGCAATCCTGAGGTCAGGCATCCCTGCCTGTCTTGTACCGAAAAATTCTCCGGGCCCCCTTATAGCAAGGTCTTCCTCTGCAATCCTGAATCCGTCGTTGCTTTTTACCATTATATCAAGTCTCTTCTCAGCGTCCTCACCTAATGGGTCGTATGCTAACAAAAAACAATACGATTGACTGCCCCCCCTTCCAACCCTGCCCCTAAGCTGGTGAAGCTGTGCAAGCCCGAATCTCTCAGCATGGACTATGAGCATCATTGATGCATTTGGTACATCCACTCCAACTTCTATCACAGTCGTGCTAACAAGGATGTCAATCCCGCCGCTTTTAAACGATGCCATAACCCCTTCCTTTTCCTGAGGCTTCATCCTGCCGTGAATAAGATTGACCTTCAAATCAGGGAAAATCTTCTCCAGCGCCTCCTTACCTATTATTGCAGATTTAAGATTTGATTTCCCGGTCTCCTCTATTACAGGGTATACAACATAAACCTGTCTGCCTTTTCTGGTCTCATCAGCAATCGCCTTATAAATATAATCCTTTTGTTTAGTATTAAACAAACGAGTTATTACAGGTCTTCTTTCAGGTGGGAGTTCATCTATCACGGAATAATCAAGGTCACCATAGAGTGTCATTGCCAGCGTTCTCGGAATTGGCGTTGCGGTCATAACAAGGACATCAGGGTTTATAGCCTTTTCCCTCAGGAGTGCCCTCTGCATAACACCAAACCTGTGTTGTTCATCTATTATTACAAGCCCAAGACTTTTAAACCCTACCCCTTCCTGTATCAGTGCGTGTGTGCCGATAATTATATTAATCTTTCCTGATGCTATATCATCGAGAGGCCTCTTTTTTATGCTTCCTGTAAGAAGGCATATATTAAGTCCTGTGTCTTCTATAATCTTATGCATATTTATATAATGCTGCTCTGCAAGTATTTCGGTCGGTGCCATCAGCACAGACTGATAACCACATTCAACAGCAGTGAGCATTGCCATAATTGCGATGATGGTCTTGCCGCAACCAACATCTCCCTGCAGCAGTCGGTTCATTGGATGGGGCTTTTTCATGTCACTAAGTATCTCGTTAAACACCCTCTGCTGTGCTGCAGTAAGTCTGAATGGAAGCATATCAAGGAGTCTGTGCACAAGAATGCCTTCTGCATTAAATGATAGCCCCTTTTCAATGACTTTGCCTTTCTTCAGTGCTGAAAGCCCGAGCTCAAACATAAACAGCTCATCAAAAGAGAGTCTTTTCTGATAAATGCTTACCCCTCTGTTGAGAACATCTATGTCTGTCTCTCCAGAAACAAGTTCAGGGTCAGGAAAATGGGAATTAAGAATGCTCTTTCTAAGCTCGGGAAGGTTATTCCTCTCAAGTATCTCCTCTGGTATAACGTCAGATAAATCCTCGATGCAGGAGTTAATCAGATTGAACATGATGGTCCTTAGCTGTCTTACACTTAGGCCCGCAGTTGTCCTGTACACAGGGACAATCCTTGATGTATGTATAAAGGCGTCCCTGTCATCGGTCAGGAATTCATACTCCGGATTATCAAATTCGAAGCCTATTCCCCAGTAAGGATTCCTCTTAACAATACCGCTCAGGACCACTTCCTGCCCTATCTCAAAGTTCTTCTTCAGGAATGGCTGATTAAACCACTTTCCCTTAATCAACCCGCTTCCATCAGATACTGTGAGTTCGAATATCTTGAGATTGCCTTTAGGTAGTTTGATTACATCAGCGGCAATAACTTTCCCGATTACTGTTTCGAGTTGTCCGTAACTAAGGTTAGCTATCTTCTTAATATTTTTCCTGTCTTCGTATCTATACGGCAGGTAATATATAGCATCCTCTACGGTTCTGATGCCGAGGGTGTTAAGAAGTTTCGCCCTCCGAGGCCCTACACCTTTGATATACTGTATTGGGAATTCTGAGAGGTTTTTACCCATCAACAGATGGTTTATTCTTCTTTTGTGCTTCCTTGCTCAGCGTCTCTTCTAATACCTTATCCGCTTCTTCCATTTTAATCTTGGCATATTCTGTGTCACTGAGTATGTCTATGTCCCATCCGGTAAGCTTCATTGCAAGCCTCACATTCTGTCCCTTTTTACCTATAGCCAACGAAAGTTGTTGGTCATTGACAACCACCATTGCTGTCTTTCCCTCTTCGTTTATGCCTATCCTCTCAACGCTGGCAGGACTTAATGCACGTGCAATGAGCATCCGAGGGTCATCAGTCCACGGGATTATATCTATCCGTTCCCCTCGCAGTTCTCGCACAATGGACTGAACCCTTGTGCCTTTCATGCCTACGCAGGCACCAACAGGGTCTATGGATGCATTTGTAGAATAGACAGCGATCTTCGTCCTTTCACCTGGCTCACGAACTATATCCTTTATTACCACAAGTCCTTCGCTTATCTCAGGGACCTCCATCTTGAAGAGCCCGGCGACAAACTGTGGATTCGTCCTCGAAACAATTATAATAGGACCCTTTGAGGTCACTCTTACATCCTCTATATATGCCCTGACGGTATCTCCCCTTTTCAGACTTTCTCCCATCAAGGTTTCCTTTTGTGGAAGAACAGCCTCTGTCTTGCCTATATTGATATAATAGATACCTTTTTCTTTTCTCATTACAACACCGCTTACAATCTGCCCAACTTTATCTTTGAATTCATTATAGATTACATCGCGCTCTGCCTCCCGCACCTTTTGAAAAATGACCTGTTTGGCTGTCTGGGCAGCTATCCTTCCAAAATCGTGAAGGTCAAGAGGGATGTCAATGCTTTCGCCAACCACTCTGTCAGGAAAAAGTTTCTTTGCATCCGCAACAGAAATTTCCATATCTTTATCCGCAACTTTTTCCACTATAGTTTTTGTCTCATAAACAGTAATATTGCATGTTTTCGGATCTATCCTGAGATTGACATTTGTTCTGCCGCCATATTTTTTCCGGGCGGCAGAGAGCAAGGCTGATTCGAGTGCGCTGAGCAGAACCTCTCTTCCTATGCCCTTTTCTCTGCTTATCTGATTTATTACATAACAGAGTTCTTTTGTCATCATATTTCTATTTCCAGCCTCGCCTTTGATACATTCTCAAAAGAAATTTCCCTCTCTTTTTTATCAATGGATAAAATTATTAGATTCCCGGCCACTCCGGTTACCCTGCCAAGAAAAAAATTCTGGTTATCTATCTTCTCCTTTGTGATAACCCTTACAAGTTTCCCTATGTTCCTTTCGAAATCTGCCAGCGTAGTCAATGGTCTATCAAGCCCCGGCGACGAGACCTCAAGATTATACGGTCCATGCATAAAGTCTTCCGCTTCAGCTATCGACTCAAAACCCCTGCTAAATTTTTCACAATCATCAAGTGTTACCCCCCCGTCTCTGTCGATCGTAATTCTTAACAACACCCTCTTGCCCCCGCCGAGCAGGTCTACTCTAACAACCTCAATGCCCTGCTCTTCTGCAACTTGTCTTGCCAGCTTCAAAACTGTCTGTTCAACAACTGATTGTTTTATATCCATACTCCAAGAAAACAAAAGAGTGGGTGAACCCACTCTTTATATAAAAAAACATCAAATATTGGTATTAAGTGAATTTATTATATCAATTCTTTTCTAAAAAAGCAATTTTTCAGGGGTGGCAAAACCACCCCTGAGTCATAATGAATTTACTTGCCTGGAGCCGGTGCTGGTGCTGGAGCCGGTGCTGGAGCTGGAGCCGGTGCTGGAGCCTCAGCCGGAGCCGGTGCTGGTTTTGGTTCCTCAGCCTTCTTGCAGCCCACTGTTGTGAGTGCAAAAGCTACTATTAGCAGTAATGAAAGAATTAAAGCTATTACTCTCTTCACTATAGTCACCTCCTTTAATTTAAAAAATGAAAAACTGACTCCTAATTTGATACCATATATCTGAAATATTGTCAAGATTTAAAAGTATTCATTAAAAGTATTCAGCTATAATTAATCAACAAGTTAGAAGGAGCTTCTTTATGGTAAGCTTTAAACATCTGAAACTTATTATTTTTGACCTTGATGGCACACTCGTTGACTCAAGCAGAGATATAACCAATGCCCTGAATCATGCAATAGAGCCCTATGGATTTGAACCGCTTGCTATTGAAGATACAATCAAGATGGTGGGAGAAGGGCTTACAAGGCTTGTTGAGAAGATGCTCGGAGAAAATAATGCTGCTATAAAAGATGACGTCCTTGACAGGTTCATTAAATACTACTCTGAACATCTTACTGATTTTACAGAACCATATCCCGGAATAAGAGAAACACTTGAAAAAATCGGCAGATATAAAAAGGCAGTAATATCAAATAAAAGGGAATATCTGTCAAAAAAGCTGCTTGAGGAACTCGGACTTATGCGGTTTTTTGATATTGTGCTCGGCAGTGATAGTGTTTCTGAGAAAAAACCGTCCTCTGCACCTGTTAAAAAAGTACTCGAAATACTTAAAATAGAGCCTAATGAAGCGGTTATTGTAGGTGACAGTGATTTTGACATACAGGCAGGCAAAGGGGCAGGGGTAAGTACAGTGGCAGTAACTTATGGCTACAGAAGCAAAGAATTGCTTAAGAATGCAGACTTTCTTATCGATAATATAAATCAGTTACTGACGTTGATAGGAGAAAAAAAGCATGTATGACCGAAGAAAAGAAATAAGATATCCTGTACCTGAGATCTACAGGAACTATATCATATTTAAGATAAGAGACGGTAGTAGTAATAATTTTATCCAGGCTGTTCTGCTTGACTTCAGCCGCCATGGCATAAAGTTAAAAAGCCCGATTCGTATAGACTACGATTCAAGCCTTGAGTGTTTAATTTCTGTGCCCGCCTCATTTACAAAAGAGATAGGATTCAAGGCAAGGGTCAGACACTGCATTGCTGATGACACAGCATCGGATTTTATTGTAGGGGCAGAGATTATAGAGATACCTGATGAACTATGGTTTAAGGTCTTCGAAAAGGTACATGACTTCATACGCGATAGAATGGGCGAGGTATTTTAATATTGGACCTAACACTCGACAGCATACGTGATATAAGACTGTATCAAAATAAAAAAGGTTACAGATTTTCTGTAGACGCCCTGCTCCTTTACTCATTCGTAAATCTTCAGAGAGCAAAAAAGATTGCTGATTTAGGCGCTGGCTCCGGTATAATTGGTCTTTTGCTTGCAAAAAAATATTGTGATTCATCAGTTGCACTTATCGAGCTTCAGGACAGTCTTGCAAGACTTGCCGAAAAAAACGTGAAACTAAATTCTCTTGTAGATAGAGTTAGAGTAATTGGATGTAATATAAGGGATATAGATGCCTGTTCACCGCTAACTGCTAAGTCTTTTGACTTAGTGGTTTCAAACCCCCCGTTCAGACGGCAAAAAACAGGGCTTATAAGCTCTACAGATGAAAAGGCAATCGCAAGACATGAAATAAAACTTAAGCTCACAGACCTGATAGATGCCTCTAATTATCTCCTGCGGTCTAAAGGCAGGCTCTGCATAATCTACCACCCGTCGAGACTTGTGGAACTTATCGATACATTAAGAAAAAAACAGATAGAACCCAAAAGGTTAAGGTTCGTTCATTCAGATATCATAACAGAGGCAAAGATAGTGCTTGTTGAGGCAGTAAGGGATGGCAGGGCAGAGATGAAGATTGAAAAGCCGCTGTATATATATAAAGAAGACGGAACGTATACAGATGAGATGAAAGCATTATACTCGTAAATAGGATTTTACGAATTACTTTTTATCTTTCTCAGCAGTATGACGGTGATGCAGTTTGTGAAAGATATGTTCGAGTTTATCTCTATAGACCATTGCTAAAAAAACAGCAACGATAGCAACTCCTAAAAGCACTGAAAACCTGTAATACTGATGGTGGTGGATATAACTTCCTCCCAACGTCAGCAAAACTGTACCTCCAAACCTTCCAACAGTGCTTATAATGAGGAATTCCTTTGTGGTTATATGTCCCAAACCGAGGATATAGCAGAGAGAATCCTTTGGAAAGCCGGGAATCAGAAATAACAAAAACACGAGGAAGGCACCTTTGTGATGCAGAAGATAATCATATCTTCCCATTGTCTCTTTTTTTACAAACTTATCAACAAATGGTCTCCCAAAGAATTTTGAAAGGCTGAAGGCTATCCATGAGCCAATGGTCAGGCCTATAGTGGAAAGAATTATGCCGAGGAATATGCCATATACATACCCTCCAATGAACCCTGTAACTTCTCCTGGGATTGGAGAGACAATAACCTGCACCGTCTGAAGGATGATAAAGCCTATAAAAGAGAGCGGGCCGAGGAGATTGAGGAAATCTATTATCTTTTCCTTATGCAGAAAAAAAGAAATTAGTCCTGTTTTATACAGGACTAATGTAGAACCTCCAATAATTAATAGAAGCAGGAAGAGCCTAAGCCATATCTTATTTTTAAAAGTTGCTATTACTGAACTCCCTACGGGTCATAAATCTTCATGGTCATAGACCCTATTTTGGTTTTTCCATTCTCTCAAGGAACGGTTTTATCAAGTCTATCGGCACAGGGAATATTATTGTTGAGTTTTTCTCTGTTGCAATCTCTGTAAGGGTCTGGAGAAATCTGAGCTGCAGCGCCCCGGTTTCTGTTGCTATAATCTTTGCTGCATCCGCAAGCTTCTGCGATGCCTGGAACTCTCCCTCTGCGTGAATAATCTTTGCCCTTCTCTCACGCTCTGCCTCTGCCTGTTTTGCTATCGCCCTTTGCATCTCTGCCGGCAGGTCAACATTTTTAACCTCCACAGCCGTAACCTTTATTCCCCACGGCTCTGTCTGGAAATCAATGACCTTCTGAAGTTCTGCATTTATATCCTCTCTTTTTGACAAGAGGTCATCAAGCTGGCTCTGACCGAGAATGCTCCTCAGGGTCGTCTGGGATATCTGTGATGTTGCGTAATAAAAGTCCTCCACAGCTGTTATCGCCTTTACAGGGTCCATAACCCTGAAGTATACAACAGCATTTACCTTAACCGAGATGTTATCTCTCGTAATTACATCCTGAGGTGGGACATCAAAGGTAACCGTCCTGAGACTCACCCTGACAAGCTTGTCAATCACAGGGATTATAATTACAAGACCGGGTCCTTTTACTGGTATTACCCTTCCAAGTCTGAATACTACACCCCTTTCGTATTCCCTTAATATCTTTATTGCGCTTGAAAGGAAATAAATAACAAGAAATACTACAAACAAAAATCCCATAACTGCCGGCGGTATTCCCATACTGACCTCCTTTTTTAGTTTTAGCGTCGGTTATCGGTGTCAGTCACAGACACTAATCACTGACCCTTCTTTTGACCTTAATTTTCAGACCTGATATAGCCTTAACAACTACTTTTTCACCTTTTGATATAGCTTCATCAGAATATGCAGACCAAATCTCCCCATGTAATAATACCATACCTCCGTCTTTTGTTATCTCTGTATTTGCAACCCCTTCCAGCCCGATAAGCCCTTCAGCCCCGGTTACAGGTTTTCTCTTATACGCTCTGTACGCAAGGCCAAGCACAATGGTAAAAAAAAGCGCTGTTATGATCACAGCGGGAAGGATTAGAAGAAGCGATAATTTCATAAAAGGACCCGGGGATTCAAATAACATCAAAGAGCCTATTACCATTGCTATTATGCCGCCTATCGTCAACACCCCATGCGAGACTATTTTTATCTCGAGTATAAAAAGTATAATAGCAAGTATTATCAGGAGCAATCCTGCATAGTTTACAGGCAAAGTCTGGAATGCATAAAATGCAAGTATGAGGCATATCCCTCCCACTACGCCAGGAAATATTGCGCCGGGATTTGTGAGTTCAAAGAATAAGCCGTAAAACCCAAGGAGCATGAGCATGTAGGCCACATTCGGGTCAGTAATAAAGTTAAGAATCTTATGCCTTAAACTCATCTCCTCTCTGATGACATTTGCATTTGCAGTCCTGAGAGTCTTCTCTCCCATCACAGTCCTGACCTTCTTGCCATCTATACTTGAAAGAAGTGTATTGAGGTCTTTGCTCACAAGGTCTATGATATTTTGTTTTAATGCCTCGCTCTCTGTTGCAGATATGCTTTTTCTTACAGCATCTTCAGCCCATTTTGAGTTTCTGCCCATTCTCTCTGCAAGCGACTTTATATAGGCAGCAGCATCATTCGTTGCCTTTTCAGCCATTGTCTTATCCATCTTTTCTCCTACTCCAACAGGATGTGCTGCGCCGATATTTGTGCCAGGAGCCATAGCTGCAATGTGGGCTGCGAGCGTTATAAACACACCTGCTGATGCTGCCCTTGCCCCGCTTGGAGAAACATAAACGACAACAGGCACTTCACTGCCGATGATATCTTTGACTATGCTTCTCATTGACGTATCAAGCCCGCCGGGCGTATCGAGTTCAATCACGAGAGCCTCAGGTTTTTGCTCGTTTGCCTTTTTTATACCTTTGCCAATATATTCGGCAGAGACAGGATTTATTACACCACTGACTGTAATAACGGTTACATTCTTTTTTTGTTCTTCCGAAAAGCTGGATGCAGGTATAAAAAATGATAAAAAAACAAAGAGGAAAAATACTTTCTTAAGCATGTTAAATTATACCATAAAGTTTTATATAATATACCCATTGAACGTTAATATCATTGCGAGGAGGTTCTTTGGATGAAGTTAATAACTGAACATAAAATCTCCGGGAAAACATTAAGACTCGTACAGGGCGATATCACTGAAAGGGATGTTGATGCGGTTGTGAATGCAGCAAATTCCCATCTGCAGCATGGCGGCGGTGTTGCAGGCGCAATCGTAAAAAAAGGCGGGCAGGTTATTCAGGATGAAAGCGACAAGATTGGATTCACCCCTGTTGGAACAGCAGTAATTACAACTGCAGGCAAGCTCCCGGCAAGATTTGTAATACATGCTGTGGGACCGAGAATGGGCGAAGGCGATGAAGATAATAAACTTAAAAATGCAGTGAACGGCACCCTTCAGCTTGCGTCAGAAAAAAGACTAAAGAGCATATCCATGCCTGCAATAAGTTCAGGGATATTCGGTTTTCCAAAGGACAGGTGCGCAAAGATTCTTGTTAACGAATCAGCTAATTACCTGAAGAAAAATCAGAAAAGTTCCCTCGAAATCGTTGAGTTCTGCGTTTACGACGACAATACAATGGAGCATTTCAAAAGAGAATTTGAAAAGCTGAAGCTATAATTATCCTATATAATTTCTATATGACCCTGAAGTTTCTTCCTCCCGATTTTCATGGGTAAATAAAAGGCAGCTGCGTTTACCAGAAGTATCAGAATAAGAGATACAGCAATCTGTATTTTCTCGAAGATAGTCAGTTCAGTCATGAGATTATAAAGATAAAAAATCCATGCCTCAAGGGATAAAGTAACAATCACAACACTGAAGGCGATTAACATAAAGACCATGCCGCCGATGCTCATCGAAACAGAGGCTATGTTTTCGTATTTGAATTTTGGATATATCGCACCAAAACCTGTCCCGAGCCCGCTCACCGAAATGCACAGCATTAAGACTGTTGCTATGGATACTGACATTAACATGCCTTTAATATCCATTGCTAAATTAGTCACAAAAACGAGAAACACTATAAGCAATGTCACCGGTATGCTGGCATATAAAAACTTCGACCTCAAAAATCGTGCTATATCAACCGGAGTAGTTCTTATAACCCAGAATGCCTGCCCCTCGAGACTCACAGATGTATAAAGAAACCTCGCTGCTACAGCAGAAAGCACAAGTCCAGCCATAACCATATTGACTAATACCATGAGCTCTTTGATAAAAGGTGATAACCCTGAGATTGCATCTACCGGGATGGATTTAAAATTATATATGTACACCATAATGAGCGCACCGATTATGAATATCTGCGACCACTGTCCGGTATCCCTGAAGAACATCTTTATGTCCTTATAGATAATTGCCATATTTTTGTTTGGGTAAAAATATTTAAGGAATCCTCTGCCTATGATTTTCCCTGAAGGCTGAATCCTTTCAATATTTCCCCTGTAAAACCACTGACCTATAATTGCTGACAGGAGAAGAAAGAATGCACCGTTGCTTAAAAGGACAAACGAATAAAAAAGATCCGGCCCATTATTTTTAAACATTGGCAGAATTGCCTCTGTAATCCAGTAACTCGGCAAAAGTGGCGAGTCTGTTCTGAATGTCATGACGGAATTTATGAGACCCTCTGGAGTACTCAGATCACCGGGGATGATAGACCTCAAAATAAAATAGAGTAAAAGAAAAAATATGATGCCGATCCCAAGGAGCGCATTCCTCGCCTTCTTAGCAGGGAAGAGCCTTGTAAGTATATGGGCTATGGAAATACCGATCCCCGCAGTTATAAAAATAAACAAAAGGAGAGCAACAAGGATGGAGATGTAGTAATTTATTGGGACATTATAGCTCACACCATATGCGATAAAAACAGGCGGGATGAAAGACATAACCATCCATGACGAATTCAAAATAGACTCGAATGATTTCAGTCTTATAATATCCTTAATCTCCACAGGTCTTGATAGAAAAAAAGGAATATCCCTTGAAAGATAAAAAGAAGATATCGCGGTTATTATATTGCTCAATATCAGAAATCCAAGAAGACTGAAGAATGTCATAGAGAATAGTTTTTTTGAAAGTATCTCGCCAAAAAATTCTATGCCCCTTACATAAGAAAGAACCTTGTATGTGCCTATATAGAACAGCACCCAGAATCCGATGCCAATGGCTATGAACGGAAGCCTCCGCAGGACAATCCTCGCGCTAATCGAGTTTTTTAATGACAAAAATTTGGGTCTTATAAGTAATAACACCATATTCTCAGTCATAATGCAGGGCATGGTATTTGAGCGGCTTTTTTGCACGCAATTCAAACCCAAAACACTTAGAAAATAAAGCGGGCAAAACCTCGGAGGTCGTAACGACCGAGAATGAGCGAAAATATTATGCCCTGCATTAGAAATTTCATCATTCGCCAAGCCTCATAAACAACCCTTCAAGCCCGCCCTCAATACTTTTAATCTCGTCGCTATTCTTAACGGCAATAAGGGAACCTTTGTTTATAAACCCCACCCTGTGGCACAACTCCTCTGCAATATGAAGGCTGTGAGTAGCAAGAAAAATTGTAACTCCCTTTGTGCTCAACTCCGTTATCACCCCCGTAAGCATCCTTATCCCGAATGGGTCGAGTCCCATAAATGGCTCGTCTATCAAAAGCACCTCGGGATTATGTATCAAAGCAGATGCAAATAAAAGCCTTTGCCGCATGCCCTGCGAAAAACTCTCAATGAGTTCATCTTCAATGTCTTTAATACCGAATAAATCAAGCAGTTTTTCCATCCTTGTGAGTGCCTCAGACTTTTCAATGCTGTAGATTGATGATATGAAGGTCAAAAATTCCCGCGCAGTGAGCTTTTCATAAAGAAATGATTTGTCAGGCACGTAACCGAGGATCGATTTTGCATTTATCGGCTCTTCAGTGATATTGTATCTGCCGATTATAATGTCCCCCTCATCAGGGCTCAGAAGGCCTGTCATCATCTTTATAGTTGTTGTCTTTCCAGCGCCATTCGGACCAACAAGACCGAAAATCTCACCGCTACCAACAGTGATAGAAAGATTTCTTACTGCATACATGCCGTCAAAGGATTTACCGATGTTATCAAGAGTTATCATTTATGTTTTATCTTACAATTTTGTTTTATCTGATTGCAAAAAACCCAGCGATACGTCTCTGTTCTTGACATCTATAAAAGTGATTGCTACCATCTAAGCAGGATATTTGAGTTAGCGGTTGTATTGATATGAAAAGCATTATCAAAATATGCATGTCTGCACTTCTGGCTATCTCGGTGTTTACTAACTATTCCTGTGTTACCGGAAAAGGTTTAAGGACAGAAGAGATAAAGGATGTCAATATTACAGGGGTATTCACGCTTTTACTCTATGGGAGCAGACATTCCAATGATATAGAAACCATTGCCATTCTCGATCTTGAAGGAGACCAATACACCTTCGAAATATATACACCCGAATTTGACTACAAAATTAAAAAACACTTGCCAGCACCAATGGCACTGAATGAAGCAGAAAAATTTGAGGACTGGCATAGTTCATTCCAGCGCTCTCAATTAAGCAGGATTATTGACGACAAAGGAAATACAATCGGGTATGAGGTAAGGCCGTTATACCTGCCAATCACATTTGGTGTTGCTGATGTCCTTGATGTTGATTACAGGATCAAGGATGACAAGGTGATTGTTAAAATACGACTCATACCATCCGTTGAAAAAATGCTCTCTGATGATAAGGACAGATTACTCGAAGGGATTAGAATACGATAATGCAAACCTGTTCCTTTTCAGCCCTCCCCTCTGATCTCCTTAATCCTTTTTACAACAGGCGGATGGGAATAATAGACAAATGCATAAAGGGGATGGGGGTGGAGGTTCGAGAGGTTGTCTTTTGAAAGCTTTATAAGTGATGTTGCCATTGCCTCAGGGTCTCCAGTCATCTCAGAAGCAAATCTGTCAGCCTCTTTTTCATGTCGCCTTGAGAGATAACTCATAATTGGTGTCAGTGGGAAAGATATAATTCCTCCGATAAAACCCAGGATAATGAGATTCGCAAAAATGGTATCTGTTTGAATATCAAAAAGCCTGCCAAGGAATCCTGCCTTTATTATCCTGAAAGAGATGTATAAGCTTATTAATGACATAGTCTCAACTATAACAATGAGTTTCAAAACATGCTTTTTCTTCCAGTGCCCCGCCTCATGTGCCAGGACAGAAAGTATCTCATTTTTATTCATTAATTGAAGCAATGTATCATAAAGGATTATTCTTTTTACTCTGCCAATGCCTGTAAAATAGGCGTTTGTGTGTTTGCTCCGTTTCGAGGCATCCATTCTAAAAACCCTGCTTATAGTAATACCGGATTTTTTCATCAAATCCTTTATTGAGCCTTCCATATCTCCATTCTCAATAGGAGTAAATTTATTGAACAGTGGCTCAATAACGTAAGGCGAAATGTACAAAATAAAAAGACTGAATAAAAGAAAAAAAAGCCATACAAAAAACCACCAGTAATCAGGGCTTGTTTTGATAAGGAATAACGCCCCGAAGACCACAATGAAAATTAGTATAGTCGAAAGTATAACCGATTTAAGGAAGTCACTGCCCCATAACTTTCCTGTCATTGTGTTGAATCCATATTTATTTTCTATTCTGAATGTATTGTAGAGGTCAAAGGGTATCGAGAGGATGGTCTTTGCATAACTCAAAAAAAGAAAAAATACTATGCCTGAGAGAATAAAAGAGAGCTTAAAAGACACGACCCATGAGTTATATATGTTTATGAGACCTCCGAAGAAAAAGATGATGACAAGGATATTGCTAAATATGGATTCAACAAAGCCAAAATGGCTGTGCTCAACTGTGTAATCCCTTGTCTTTTTTAATAATTCGGCATCTATGTATCCTTCGAATTCTTCCGGGACAATATGACCGTATTTTTTCAGATGTCTTAGATTAAGAGATTGAAGATAGTAGCCGAAAGAGATAACAATGAGATAACCCAGCAATATAATAATCAAATAGATATTCATTAGACCTCGATTGTTTTACTAATAAGTTCATAAGTTAAGATGTCATTCCCGCTTGCCGGGAATCCTTCTTCAGAGAGACTCCGAACAAGTCGGAGTGACAAAATATATAATCATACTTATATACTCCTTAGCAAGTCCAGCACATTTTTCGATAATCTCATAACCTATTTCTTCTGTGAAGAGCATCATTTATCCAGCGGGCTTCGCACACCGAGGACATTCTTCGTAGCCACGTGTGTATATATCATGGTTGTCTGAAGGTTCGCGTGCCCCAATAGTTCCTGAATAGTCCTGATATCATAACCGTCTTCAAGAAGATGAGTTGCAAACTGTTTAAAAATCCAACGGGCTTTTGGCCTCTTTCACTGTCCTGCTCGGCACGCAGTGAGTATATATCATTGTAGTTCTAACATCGCTATGCCCAAGAAGCGTCTGTATTGTGCGGATGTCGTAATTAGCCTGCAACAGATGCGTGGCGAAGCTGTGGCGGAAGGTATGGGAGGTTACTCGTTTTGTGAGTTTTGCCCGTCGCACCGCCTCATAAAGTGCCTCCTGAACATGTGTCTCATGAAGATGATACCGTCGAAGCTCCTGCTTATCCGGAACCGGCGTAAGCGTCTTTTGTGGAAAGAACCATTGCCATATGAAATTCTTTGCGGCTGAGGGATATTTCTTTTCGAGTCGGTCATCGAGAAAGACCCCCGCATAGCCCTTCGCAATGTCCTCATCATGAAGTTTTTTTATTGCCTCAAACTGAGCCGTCAACTCCGGCATGATTGTCTGCGGAATAGGGATAGAACGGTCTTTACTGCCCTTTCCATGTAAAGTAAGAATTCCGGCGTCGAAATTGAAATTCTGCACCCGCAATTTCACACATTCAAACAGGCGAAGCCCGCAGCCATACAGCAGTTTGACTACAAGATCATAGGGATATTCGAGATGCTTCAATACAGCGTCAATCTCCCGCCTCGAAAGAACGACAGGGATATATTTCGATTTCTTCGCACGGGGGATATCCTTGTGATCGCCAAAATCTTTCTTTAGAATATGCCGGTACAGAAACAATAAAGAGTTGAACGCCTGGTTCTGCGTCGAGGCAGCAACATGACATTTCACCGCAAGATACGTGAGATATGCTTTGACATCCGCTGCTGACAATTCGTCAGGAGGCTTATTATGCAGGAAGCCCTGAAACTTGCGGCTCCAATCAGCATATGCCTTGAGCGTTTTTCGTGAATAGTGCCGCGTCCTGATCTCTGCCGCGAGATTGTCAATGAGCTTATCCCATGCAGGAGAGCCGGATTTCTCAAGGCAGCGCCATTCATTAAAATGACTGCTTGACGATGAAGATGGGACAAACGGACGCAAAGATACTTTTGGAACAGATGCCTTGAGTTCAGCATGCCCGGTCGGAGACATAACCGTTGTCGCCTCAGACTTCGATACGTTATTGGATGATTCCCCCTTGATAAAGGGGGTGGAGGGGGATGTTGCCTTTACTGTCTTTTCAGTATTGATTTGAGCAGGAGGGATTTCATTATCCATTTTCCGCAGTATCTCAAAATAAAGAGACAAGGCATGCGCTGCCTGTTTTTGCTGTTCGGGGGTCTGATTCTTTGCCCGCAATTTTTCGATAAACAAACGTACATGTTCCGATTTGGAGTCAGGAAGTGGATATTTGCCTCGAAAATCAAGATAGTACCTGAGCCACTTTTTGTAATCTGGGCGGCGGGAAGCGGGTATCGCCCTTTTATTCAGGACAGCCTCGAATTGAGTCAAAATATTATCCGGTATCTTATTCATGGAATATTAATCACCCCATTGACTAATATCCTAAAAGTAATATTAGTCAGAGTTACTATGTTAAAGAAATCAAACAGTTCCGTCAAGATGCCGTAATTTTCTTATTGACGGAATAAAAAGACCTCTGATATTATCGAGAAAACTGTTTAATAACTGGTTATGTTTTGAATCAAAGGCATAATTGAAAATATTATCTTAAAGGGGAACCCTGCTATGTCGGATGACTGTAAGGATAAACTAAGAATCGAGGCTTATAAGCAATGTTTTATTGCAAAGCATCACTATGATATTTTGTCTTGGTCTATCGCTGGCGGTTCCCTGATTTTTGTAGGCTTAATAATCTCGACGATCTTAAAGATAAGTCTCGACACTTATTTGACGACTGTAGCTATTCGATTAATCCCTGCAATTTTAGCAATTGCAGTTGTGCAAGCATGGCATTCAATTTATGAACGGAATAGATTCTGGGGTGAAGTCGCAAATGAAACCGCGAGAGATATTGAACGAGAAGCTGGCATTAATGGTCCCGGCATTGCGTTTATGAAAGGGCAATTAGATAAAGAAATCATACGAAAAAATACTGATGAAAATAATAAACCATATAAAATTTATGGGCCGAAGACTGAGCGTTGCTCCAGCAAATCAATGCATAAGTCAATTGAGTTTCTAAGGTGGTGTCTAATACTCTTAATATTAATCGCTGTCTTTATTCCTTCTCGCTTTCTCAACCTCTCGAAATCTGAGATTGTTACATCCGCAGAGCCTGCTGAACGCCCGACACCGGCTAAAGAAAATATTCAGCTCAAATAAAAAATGAAACATAACAACGGCATCGAGCCGACCCCGAATAGCGTTGGCACTTTTTCCGTCTTGCTTTGTGGCGGGGTCGGCTCATGCCGAGCGTTATGTGTTAATAAAAATGGAGAAAAAATGTATGCGTTGATTCTAAATTGGGATTTGTCTGGGAAGCCAAAGGGAATATTTCGGAAATTACGAGAATACGTTGCCAATGAATCATGGAAAAGATACGAAAATAAAAAGGAGCTGGTTCAAAAAATTTGGTATTCAAATGAAGAAACAGGACAATTCGGTGGTATTTATCTTTGGGAAACCAAAGAGGCGATGGAAGAAGAAATACGGACGATGTATAGAGTCAAATCAATGACCGGCGTTGACCCCACTATTACGAGACTTGATGTTGAGGCCATACAAGAAGGCGACCATTCAACTGGAAAACTCATTTCTGTGGGATTAGCTTGGACAAGAAAAGAGTAAAACACATAACAAATCATTCCAGCGGACGGCCGATGGCCACCGCTGATTTCAGGCGTTGTGCTGAAATATAAATAAAAAGTCAAATTAAGAAATCGGAGGCTATCTGTAATGAAAAAGTTAGGCAGACTTTGTTTGGTTTCAGCTTTTCTTTGTTTGGTTGTCCCATTACTTGCATTTGCAGGGTCCACGAAAGATATTACTGTATCAGCGGCAATAAGCCTGAAGAATGCATTCGAGGAAATAGGCAGACTCTACGAGTCACGATATGGAACAAAGTGCGTCTTTAATTTCGGTGCATCTGGAGACCTTATGAAACAGATTGCCGGCGGTGCGCCGGTGGATGTCTTCGCATCTGCAGCGCAAAAAGACATGGATGAATTAGGCAGGCAGGGGCTTATTGTTACCGCAACTCGTGCCGACTTTGCTGCTAACAGTGTCGTTCTGATAGTTCCCGCTGGGGCAAAGACATCGCTTAAATCCTTCGAGGGCTTGAGCGCAGTGGAAATAAAGAAGATTGCCATCGGAAATCCGAAGACTGTTCCAGCCGGTAGGTATGCGGAAGAGGTTTTCAGTTCTTACCAAATACTGCCTTTCATAAAGACTAAATTCATATACACTGAAAACGTACGGCAGGTGCTCGATTACGTTGCGCGGGGCGAAGTTGACGCCGGCGTTGTGTATGCTACAGATGCGGCCACGAGATCAAAAGAAATCAAGATCCTCTCTACCGCTCCCGAAGCAAGCCATAAGCCGGTTGTTTACCCTATCGCCGTAGTCAAGGAGACAAAAAGCGAGGCAGACGCGAAAGCTTTCATCTCTCTTGTGCTCTCGCAGGATGGCAAGAAAATATTACAGAAGCACGGGTTTAAATTTAATAAATAGGGCATCAATGGAAGGCTCAGTTCTTTTTTCATTACGTCTCTCATTGCAGGTGGCGTCTGTATCAACTGCGCTGATCATGCTTACTGGGATACCGCTTGCCTACGTTCTCGCCCGAAGAGACTTCAGGGGCAAGGAACTGCTTGACGTGCTCTGCACACTGCCTTTAGTTCTTCCTCCCACAGTCACAGGCTACTATCTTATTGTACTCTTCGGCAGAAACGGCTTTATCGGCAGGCTTATCTATGCATGGACAGGGTGGAGTATAATGTTCACTTGGTATGCGGCCGTCCTTGCTTCCTATATAGTGGCACTGCCCCTGATGATAAAGACCACGAGGGCTGCCCTTGAGTCTGTTGACAAGAACCTTATCAAGGCCTCTTACACCCTTGGTCATTCCGATTTTGAAACTGCATTGAAAGTCATTCTCCCTCTCGCGAAGCGTGGTATTGTTGCGGGCACTGTGCTGTCATTTGCCCGTGCAATGGGCGAATTCGGGGCCACCCTTATGCTTGCAGGGAATCTGCCTGGCCGGACCGACACAATGCCCATTGCAATTTACAGCCTCGCAGGTGGCGGCGAATGGTCGAAGGCTCATTTTATGGTTGTCCTGATGACAGCGATGTCCGGCGTCTTTTTATACATCGCAAATAAGTATACAAAGAGGATTATCTGATGGGGCTGCAAGTAAGGCTTCAGAAAAAAGTCAAAGGTTTTGCCCTTGACATAGAATGGCAGATCAGCAACGAACTGGCTGTCCTCTTTGGTTTTTCGGGTGCTGGCAAGTCCATGACCCTCCAGTTAATCGCCGGTCTCATAAAGCCCGATAAGGGCCAAGTGAGTCTTGATGATATCGTATACTTTGACAGTTCAATCGGGACTAATATTCCTCCGCAGGAACGGCCTTTCGGTTATGTATTTCAAGATCTGGCGCTTTTTCCACACATGACGGTGTTGCAGAACATTCTTTATGGTGCGGCAAATCTCCCCAACAATGAAAAGCTGAACAGAGCGCACGAAATGATTCGTGCATTTAAACTCACAGGGCTTGAGGACAGATACTCGCATGAAATATCCGGTGGACAAAAACAGCGGGTTGCATTTGCACGGGCGTTAATCCGCCAGCCGAGGATGCTTTTGCTTGATGAACCGTTCTCTGCACTTGACCGTCCTCTTCGTCTTGAAATGAGACGCTTCCTGAGAGAGGTTAGGGATAATTTCAGCATTCCCGCACTTCTGGTAACTCATGATTTTGAAGAGGCAGTTGCAATATCAGATAAAATAATCGTTTACGAACATGGCAAAATTGCTCAGATTGATTCACCCGAAAAGGTTAAGGGCAATCCTGCAAATATATATGTTTCACAGCTTGTTGCTTGCGATGATTGCGAAGGAATTTATGAAATAGCACAACAAGCAAATCCAGCGGACGCGGAGAAACTGCGCCGCTGATTTAGGTCGTTATATGGAGGTTGAATGTACAAGACGCTCTATCTTTTAATGATAGTTCTATCGATGGCTGGTGCGGCTACGGCCGCCACTACTGATTGGCCAGGATTGCCGCCGGATTGTTGGTCAGAGTCACGCATTGTGCACAACATAGACACCTGGAAAAAGTTACCACAAAATTTCAAGATAGAAAAAGTCAAAGTTGAGCGGCCTATTAAGTTCGAAAATGTTTCTCCCAATAAAGGTTACTCCTATAAGAGTGAAGGGTTCAGACCCGATGTAACCATATCAATTTATGCTGAGAAAGATCATCTGACAGTACTTAAAATCAGCGATGTATTTGGCGTCTCGGATATCAAATGGATAAATGAGAAACTACTATTCATCAGAATCTGGTGGGGTAGAATTGCCATTGATGATGTTATATTCGATGTTGAAAAAGAAGCGATAGTATATTCAGAGCCAGCAGTAGACGGGTTCCAAGCTTATCAGCAGTATGAAGACTTCTGTAAAAGACTCGGTGGCTGCAAATGTATTAAAAAGGAAGATTTACATAGCAAGTAAGATTATAACTTGTCGTTCCACGCCGACCGCTTCGCGGCGTGTGAACTCCGCGTTGTACGTAATAATAAAGACATGAAGCAAAAACAGATAATCATATTTGTATTCTTCGCCATACTGATAACCTCGTGCGCCACGCCACAGTCACGAACTGCGATGCCCCCGGAATATTGGGGCATAGTTCCCTTATCATTCAAGGAAGTTGTTGCTGACCCGGCAGAATATTCAACCGAAAAGGGCAAGACCTTAATGATCAAACATGAAAAAAGCCTTGAAGATATTTTTATGAATGTTCGAAAGAAATATAATCCAAGTGAAATAGAATTCTCTCCTTATATTCCGAAAACAAGTTCAGGTTTAAGTTTTATGAAGTTAGTTGCCAGTAAGCGCGATGAACGCTTTCTTGCGATTAATGTTGTAGCGACATTCACTTTTTTCGACAAAGAAAAGAGCACTTATCAGGAAAGAGCTGCGATTCTATACACAAAATACATGCGAGGTCTGTTAGAAATTGCTATGCAAGAAACGCAGATGATTAATGATCCTGATGTCGCAGGCATGTGGATATTAATCGCATGGTCTACTATAGATGCAAAAGAAGTCAAAAGAGGCGAGGGATTAGCTCTGATTGGAACAAAAGAGGATTGTAAAAACTTTATAAGTAACAAACTAACATCAGAGGACTTTATCAGCAGAACAACAATTAGGGGAGTTCAAGAGGGCAAAGATTTAGGTGTAATCTCGCTTGCAGTAGGTCCAACCATGAAGGCAGTTGATACACGCAATAAAAAAGGTTTTGCCCTTGCCTTATTTGAGACTGGGACGGAGCTTATTGCTGAGAAAAAGATGCAGACAGCTATTTCTTTCCTCGACAGAGCAATAGAACTTTATCCTGACTATTCAGAGGCATACTATTTTCGAGGAAGTGCTTATGCATCCATCAACAAACACGATGTTGCAGTTGAAAACCTTAAGAAAGCCCTCAGCACGCCTATCGAAGGTTTCTTTAAAGATTACATTATGGCCGGTCTTTCGGCTTTGAATAATAATTCCGAAGATTCTTGCACCTCATTGCAACGGGCTATCAATTCTAAAGGACAAAGCATTTCTGGTTTCACAAACGACAATATACCATACGTAGTGCAACATGATGCCATCTTTGACAGTGTCCGCAATGCCGCTTGCTATAAGGCGATAATAATTGAAAAAAAAGGCAGCGTACAACAAAAAAATCGAGGCGACAGGTGATAGCCTCCTCGGGTCTTCAAGGGCTGGTTGCCCCCGCGCCTCATTTAGGTCGTTAGGCGTAAAGATTGAGTGAATTTAAATGGATAATTTTGACGAGAAAGCACGTGCAAATGCAAAGGCTATTGAATCCGAAATACAATCCATTTCATCCGGCCATTGGGATTGGTTCAAGCGTCAATATAAAGACTTTTGGTCCCATGCACGCCAAATCTCTGAAATGTTTAAAACCTACAAACCCCTCGGAAAAGAAGATAGAGAACGCCTATGGGAAAAGTTCAACAATATTTGTGAAGAAGTAAAAAGAAAGCAAAACTCAGAATATGAGAATCGCAAATTTAAGTCGGGACAGCACCGCAATTCCATTATTAGCGAAATTGAGCGTGCAAGACCATGCTCACTATTCGGATTAGATCCTCCCGATGTTGATGAGATGAAAGCGTGCCCACGGCACAATCGCTCTGTGCAACCGCGTAGAGATGAAGCCCGGCTGCTTCTTCAGCCAGTCGTTGATCATCCCATTGGCAGCAACAAAGCGCTGCGCATCGCCGCTTGCAAGCCGGAAGGTCACCAGTTCTATCGTCTCGTTCATTGTTATCTCC
>JAKALU010000040.1 GCA_021824065.1 Nitrospirota bacterium | reverse complement strand
CGAGGAGAAACTCGCCCAGGCAAGGAAACTGGAGGCCATCGGACAATTTGCAGGAGGCATCGCCCATGACTTTAATAACCGGCTGGCTGCAATGATGAATTACGGAAATATTTTAGAAATGAAGATGAAAGAGGACGATCCTTTAAGGGGCTATGTAGAGCAGATACTTACCTTGACCGAGAGGGCTGCAGACCTCACACAGAGCCTGCTCGTATTTAGCAAAAGACAGGAGATACACCCTAAACCGGTGGAGCTTAACGAATTTATAAGGAACGGTGAAAAGCTCCTCTTAAAGGTGATTGGTGAGGACATCGAATTTAAGACCTCACTTACGGATGAATATTTACCGCTAATGATGGACACCGGCCAGATGGAGAGGGTGTTAATAAACCTTGCAATTAATGCAAAAGATGCGATGTCTGGTAAGGGAGTTTTAGCCATAACTACAGAGCTGGTGAAATTGGACGATGAATATATCAAGGCGCATGGCTATGGTAACCCCGGGATGTATGCACGTATTTCTGTCACAGATACTGGTATTGGAATAGATGAGAAGATAAAACAGAGGATATTTGAGCCGTTCTTTACAACCAAGGAAGTTGGAAAAGGCACAGGGCTTGGACTTTCGATAGTGTACGGGATAATCGAGCAGCACAATGGATATGTAAATTGTTATAGTGAATCAGGCAAAGGCACAACATTCAAGATATATTTGCCGCTAACTAAAGCAGATGTTGAAGAGGTAAAACCTTTGGCATCTGTTAGCCCCATGCACGGCACAGAAACACTGCTGATAGCAGAGAATGATTCGGACATAAGGGAGGGGACAAAAAATATACTTGAAAAATTTGGCTATAAGGTCATAGTGGCAGTGGATGGAGAGGATGCGATTGCTAAATTTATGGAAAATAAAGACAGGATCGGATTTCTTCTGCTCGATGTGGTAATGCCCAAAAAAGGCGGTAAAGAGGTCTATGAAGAGATAAGGCAAATAAGACCTGATATTAAAGCGCTTTTTACAAGCGGGTTTACTGCTGATGTTATCAATAAAATTGAATCTTTAGAAGCGGGAGTGAATTTTATCTCAAAACCTGCTTCGCCAACAGAGCTTTTAAGAAAGGTGAGAGAGGCGCTGGATAAAAGCTGAATAGTATTTAGTCAATAGCCACCCCTCTTCCATTTTTTGTCACCCCTGTAATATAATAATTTAATTTGCTTCATTCTACGATAAATAAGAACATTTCATAGCAATGCTTGTTGGTTATAACAATAACGTAACCTACAAGGGGAAGGTATATCATGTCCAGACAGAGGACAGCGGATTGAAAAACCCTGTTATTGTAACACTTCTATACTATAAAGGTACAATCCTTGCCTCTAAGAAAACAAACTATTCTCACCTCGTTGGAAGTACTGATACCAAAAAGGATATCAGGGAATTGATGAAGGAACAGCATAAGGCGATGCTTAAAGAACTGATCGCCGGGAAATATACAGTTGAGAAGCAAGAAGATGAAGCTAAGCCCGCGATAGAAAGTGCGGTAACAGCGGGTCCTTCTAAATCAGAGATAAAGAAGCACGCAGATAAGACACTTGATGACATCCTTCTGGACTACATAATAAAAAGGGAGAAGAAATAGATGACCCCGATCTCCACTTCCAGAGACATCGCCTTTCTTAAAGAGCAGGCAAGGGCAGTAAGGATTGAAATACTGAAGATGCTTACAGAAGCAGGTTCAGGCCATACAGGCGGTTCCCTGTCAGCAGCTGATATTGTTACAGCACTCTATTTCTACAAGATGAGACACAATCCCAAAGACCCGAAATGGAGAGAAAGAGACAGGTTTATCCTTTCAAAGGGTCATGCCGCGCCTCTGCTGTATGCAGTCCTTGCTTTATCAGGATATTTTGACAGATCATTGCTTAATACATTACGCAAACTCGGAAGCCCGTTGCAAGGACATCCATGCTCAAAGATGCTCCCGGGAATCGAGGTATCAACAGGTTCTTTAGGGCAGGGGTTGTCTATTGCAAACGGGATTGCCATGGGGCTTAAGATGGACGGACTGAGTTCACGTGTCTATTGCCTCCTTGGAGACGGTGAGACCCAAGAAGGGCAGGTCTGGGAGGCTGCAATGACTGCTGCACATTACAGGAGCGATAATCTCTGTGCGATTATTGATAATAATGGCCTTCAGATAGACGGGCATTGCTGTGACGTGATGGCACTTGAGCCGATTGTGGATAAATGGAACGCCTTTGGCTGGCATGTGATTGATATTGACGGGCATAATATGGAGGCCATACTGGATGCCCTTGGTGAGGCAGAGACAGTAAAAGGAAAGCCGACAATGATAGTTGCAAGGACAATAAAAGGGAAAGGAGTTTCATTTTTTGAAGGAAAAGTTCAGTATCATGGCATGGCACCTACACGCGAGGAACTCGAAAAGGCATTAAAGGAGCTTGGTTAAGATGGGAAATAGAGAGCAGAATACAGGAAACAGCAACCAATTACCCCCCCATAATCCCCCCCTTATTAAGGGGGGGAGCAGAGGGGGGGTGGCAACGAGGGATGCTTATGGAGAGGCGCTTCTTGAACTCGGCAAAAAAAGGGATGACGTTGTTGTTCTTGATGCAGACCTCTCTGGCTCAACAAAAACGGGGAAATTTGCAAAGGCATTTCCTGAGAGGTTCTATAATGTTGGTGTCTCAGAACAGGATTTGATTGGCGCAGCAAGCGGTCTTTCGCTTACAGGCAAACTGCCATTTGCCTCCACATTTGCTGTTTTTGAAACAGGAAGGGCATGGGAACAAATAAGGCAGACCGTATCTTATTCAAACCTGAATGTAAAGCTTGTAGCGACCCATAGTGGGATCACTGTTGGTGAAGACGGCGCATCTCATCAGGCAATAGAAGATATAGCCCTCATGAGGGTCCTTCCTAACATGACTGTTATTATCCCTGCAGACGGCATCGAGACGAAACAGGTTATTGAGGCAATAGCGGATTATTATGGCCCTGTATATGTTCGGCTCGGGAGGGCAAAGGTGCCGGTGGTAATGCCTGAAGACTATAAATTCAACATAGGCAGGGCGTATACATTCCATACAGGGAAGGATGCAAATATAATAGCAACAGGCATAATGGTGTCTGTCTCACTTAAGGCTATGGAGGTATTGAAGAGAGAAGGAATCGATGCCGGTGTAATAAATATGTCAACAGTTAAACCATTGGACAACGATGCAGTAATCAAAGCTGCAGAGGCATCCGGACTCATTGTAACAGCAGAAGAGCATTCAATTGTAGGAGGGCTCGGGGGAGCAGTTTGCGAATTTTTAGCAGAGAATCATCCTGTTACTGTAAAGAGGATCGGCATCAGGGATACCTTTGGTTGCTCCGGGCATCCGGATGAGCTGATGAAATTATACGGGTTAACTCCTGAAGATATTGTGAAGACAATAAAAGAGGCGTTGAATAAATAATTATGATACACTTTTCCAATGTGTCTAAGGTTTATGACCATCAGACAGCATTAAGGAACATAACTTTTTCGGTCGAAAAAGGGGAGATGGCCTTCATAACAGGGCCAAGCGGTGCAGGGAAATCCACGCTTCTCAGGATTATCTATCTCTCGGAAAAACCAGATGAGGGCAGTGTAACTATAGCAGACTGGGAACTCAGCAAACTTAAAGAATCGAGCATCCCATTTTTGAGGAGGAATATAGGAGTTGTGTTTCAGGACTTCAGACTCCTTGACAACAGGAATGTGTTTGACAATGTTGCCATGACTCTAAGGATAAGAGGGATTATGGAAGATGAGGTGAAAGAGAGGGTTATGGATATACTGAAAACAGTAAACCTGAGACATAAGGCTGACAGTTTTCCAAAAACACTCTCAGGTGGAGAGCAACAGAGAGTTGTTATTGCACGCGCAATAGTCGGAGAGCCAACAATCCTGCTTGCTGATGAACCGACCGGTAATCTTGACTCTGACACCGCAGCCGGGATTACACGGATGTTTAAAGATATAAACGCAAAGGGCACAACAGTCCTTGTCGCTACGCATAACAGAGAACTCTTCAGAAATACAGGGAGGAAGGTAATCAGGCTCGATAATGGCAACATGGTAGGCGAGGAGATAGGTTGATGTATCTATTATATTCGCTCAGGCTTGCTATTCAGAGCGTATGGCGTGAGAAGTGGATAAATCTTCTCTCGGTGCTGACAATAGCAGCAGGACTATTTATGATCACACTTACTTTTTTTTCTGTTTATAATATGGACCTGGCAACAAAGAAACTTCCTGCAAAGTTCTCTATGATGCTCTACCTGAACGAAGGTTTATCAGAGCAGGATACAGGCAATATAATTGCAATACTGAAGAAAAATAACGCGGTTGAGCGGGTAAGATTTATCTCTAAAGATAAGGCGTTGCAAGAACTCAAAGGGGTTCTAAAGAACGCGGACTATGTGCTTGAAGGCATAAATGAAAATCCCCTTCCTGCATCGATAGAAGTAAAACTCAAACAGGAATCCGTCAGCCTTCCAAGCGTAAAAAAGCTCGCTGCAGATATCAAAAAGATAAACGGCATCGAAGAGGTTGAATATGGCGAACAATTTCTGAACTCAATCCACTCTATAAAAGCAGGTGCGCAGACTCTCAGCCTGCTCCTGGTTGTTGTAATGTCTACGGGGATTATATTTGTATGCTACAGCACGGTAAAGATTATGTTTTACCGGAGGAAAGAAGAGATAGAAACCTTCAAACTCCTCGGGGCAACGAGAGGTTTCATAAGGGCGCCTTTTGTCATCGAGGGAGGCCTGCTCGGTGCTGGCGGCGGTCTGGTCAGCCTGCTTGGTGCTATTGCATTCTACTATATACTGTTTTATAAGCTTGCCATCACAATGCCTATACTCAAGATTATTGTATTCCCATCCGAAATATTTGTTGCGCTTCCTTTTGTTGGTCTTATGCTTGGCATAAGCGGTGCCATAATAGCATTGGGCAGGATAAGGTTTTCCTGAAATAAAGATGCAGTTATTGAGCCAGAAGTCAGAAATCAGACACCCGCAATCAAATCCACCTGCCTCGCCTTTGCTAAAGGAAGGCAAAGGGGGATCTGTAAAACTATTTACTGTTTACTGCCTGCTGTCTGCTGCTTTTATACTATTCGCTATCCACTGTTCACTGTTCACCGACACTGCTGTTTCTGCTGAAGACCCGAAAAAAGAATACGAAAAGCTTCAGAAAGAGATTGATACACATAAGGAAAAGGTTGAAAAGACAAAAAAGCTTGAGCATTCAGTCCTCGAAGAGCTTGACAGGACAAATAAAGAACTTACCCATGTGCAGGCAGAGCTGAGAAAATACAGGGGAAAACTGAGGGCTACAGAAAAAGAGATCCGCAAGGTTGAGACAGAAATCTCAGCAAATAAGGCAAAGCTCGAGAAACAGAAAGAGTGGCTAAAGAGGAAGCTGCGCATTATGCAGAAGCATGGATATTCCGGCGATGTAATACTCCTGCTTTCAACATCAGAGGATATATCGCAGTTAATGAGGAGATTGCGGTACGTTAAAGAGATAGCTCTATATGACCACAAGATGCTGGAGGGTTATAAAGAGACTATAAAGAGTCTGGATGAGCAGGAAAATCGTTTGAAGTCACTTCGTGATGAACTGAAGGAGAGCGAAGAAGATATAGAGGTGAATGCAGCAGCGATTTCAGAGAGGAAGAAGAGCAAGGAAATGCTCCTGTCTTCGGTCAGAAAAGAAAAATCCTCCTATGAAAAGATGCTGAAGGAATTAAAAGAGGCATCCAACAGGCTCCTCGAAATAATAAAGCGTTCAGAGGAGACTGATACATATGCTGCTAAAGGGTTCCATGGCCTGAAGGGAAGGCTGCCGTGGCCTGTTAATGGCAAAGTTGCAATCCCATACGGTACTCAGAAAGACCCGCAGTTCAATACCCCTGTTTTCAGAAATGGTATCCACATAAAAGCAGAAGATGACTCTACAGCAAAGGCTGTATACAGCGGGAAGGTAGTATTTGCAGAATGGTTCAAAGGCTATGGTCAGCTTATCATAATAAGCCATGGTGAGGGATATCATACCCTTTATGCAAATTTGGCAGAGATTTTTTATAAGGTTGGAGATATAATAAAAGAACAACAGACAATTGGCAGGGTCGGTGAGTCAGGAACCCTGAATTCCCCCGGCCTGTATTTTGAGATAAGATATAAAGGGAAACCTCTTGACCCAATGCAGTGGTTAAAAAAGAGATAACCCTTAGTAATTGTGAGGAGGAGATAGATTGGAGGTTAAGAAGATAATGAAGAATAAAAGGCTGATCCTGATATGGATACTTATACTGACTACCGCGGTAAGCGGCATCTTCATTGGTAGATTGTCTCTTGGCAGCATGAAGGCAGAAGGGGAAGGTTATGAAGACCTGAAGGTATTTACAGAAGTGCTTTCTATAGTTAAGAAAAACTACGTAGAAGACGTAAAGATGAAAGACATGGTCTATGGTGCAATCAAGGGAATGCTTAATTCACTTGATCCTCACTCAGGTTTTATGCCCCCGGAGGCATATAAGGAGATGCAGATTGAAACAAGAGGTGAGTTTGGTGGAGTCGGGATACAAATAGGTATAAAAGAGGGGGTTCTTACTGTAATAGCCCCTATAGAGGATACTCCGGCTTACAAGGCAGGGATAAAAGCAGGCGATAAGATAATCAAGATTAACGGCGAGCTAACGAGGGATATGGGACTCCAGGATGCTGTCAATAAGATGCGCGGCCAGAAGGGGACATCTGTGATAATCACAGTCATACGCGAAGGGTGGAAGGAAATGCAGGACTTCACAATTGTGAGAGATGTAATAAAAGTAAAGAGTGTGAAGTCAAAAGTTATAGATGACAGCATTGGCTATGTAAAACTTAATCAGTTTCAGGAACGGACAGCATCTGATCTTGAAGCTGCTTTATCTGATATGGAGCAGAAGCATGTTGCTTCTCTTATACTTGATTTAAGGAATAATCCCGGAGGACTTTTAAATAGTGCTGTTGATGTTGCAAGTCAGTTTCTGCCATCAGGCAAAGTAGTTGTATATATAAAGGGGAGGTCAGGGGAAGGCACAGAGTATCGTACAGAGGGGGAAAAGACTGCTGAACCCGGTAAAGAGAAGTCAAAGCTCTTTAATACCATTCCTATGATTGTGCTTGTAAATCAAGGCAGTGCAAGTGCCTCAGAGATTGTTGCCGGAGCGCTTAAGGACTGGAACAGGGCAGTTATACTTGGAGTGCAGACCTTTGGCAAAGGCTCTGTCCAGAGCGTTATCCCTCTCAGTGACGGATCAGGCCTGAGGCTTACAACTGCGCGCTACTATACACCAAAAGGCATATCCATACAATCGACCGGTATAACACCTGATATTGTCGTCAAGTTAGAAGCAAAGGATGGGGCAAAGGAACATCCTGTTGTAAGGGAAAAAGACCTTGAAAGACACCTGAAGAACGATAAGTCTGAGGAAAAACCAAAAGAACCTGAGGAGACAGCACCTATTGAGATTAGTGAAAAAGAGGATGTTCAGCTTCAAAGGGCAATAGACCTTCTTAAGTCCTGGAAGGTATTTAAAGAGCTGCCCAAGGCATCGTAAAAAAACCAGTAGTTAGTAGCAAGTAGACAGTAGTCAGGGGAACAACTTAAATCCCCTTAACTACCAACTACCAACTACTTACTACTAATTATCATAATATGTCCCGAATCATTTTTGACATAGAAACTGTCGGCAAGGACTTTGATTCCCTCGATAAAAGGACCCAGGAATATCTCCTCAGGTGGGCTGAGACAGAAGAAGATATTAAGGACGTTCGGGAAAGCCTTTCTTTTTATCCATTGACCGGAGAGATAATTACAATCGGTATGCTCAATCCTGACACAGACAAAGGCGCAGTATATTTCCAATCACCCGAAGCCACAATCGCGCCTTTTGAGGAAAATGGGATAAGATTTGAGTCCACCTCTGGCGCAGGTGCTGAAAAGGAGATACTCGAAAAATTCTGGAATACTGTAAAGAGCTACAAACAGATAATCACTTTTAATGGAAGGAGTTTCGACTGTCCATTCATACTTATCCGTTCTGCAGTGCACAGGATAAAGCCATCAAAAGACCTCATGCCTAACAGATATGGCGACAGCCATATTGACCTATTGGAACAATTGACTTTTTATGGCGCATCGAGGCGGAGGTTCAGCCTCGATATGTGGTGCAAGACCTTCGGGATAAAGAGCCCGAAGGAAGAGGGGATAACAGGATATGATATAAAAGATTTATTCCGGAACAAAAGGTATGTTGATATTGCAAGATACTGCTTCGGAGATATTAAGGCAACAAAAGAGCTTCTTTTTAACTGGGAAAAGTATATAAGATTTAATCCTTAGTGTGGAGAATTCTCTTTCCTCTGTCTCAAGGCGTTCTGCTATAAACCGTAAACAATTTTTCCAAAGACAGAAACTAAAAAAAGGAAAGATAAAATAACCTTGTGATATAATACCGTCAATGAAATCAATAATGGATATAAGAAAGGCAGGAGAAAAGAAAAAATTTCTCAAGCTTTCGCCTCTGGAGAGAATTGAGACCATGCACAACATTGTATCTGAAATTATTTTTCTCAGAGCTAAGGCTGAAGGTGTGCCAGAATATGAAATCTATAAAAGATACCTTAAAAATAATCCAAGGCATTATCAACGTACTTCCCGTTGAAGTGGACATCGCACAGTCTTCTTGCACCTATGGAAGAAGAAGTTCAAGAAACGCCTGAAGAACTACTTTAGCTCTGTCCACAGACCTTTTATTTACCCAAGGCTATCAAAATTTTTTCCACACAGGCTGAGGCCACTATCTGTTCAACTTCGCCAGATGGCGGAACCTTAGAACCAACTTTTGAAACAATCTGTCCATCTTGAACCCAGATTACCTTTCCTATCTCTGGTGAAACTATCCTAAGCGTGAAATCTGTAGTTGCTTCGGCTCTCCCAAATGACCAGTATTTTATATCCGAACTTCCTCCTCTCTCTTCGTAAACCAATATGCCATCAACTCCTAAGGTTTTTCCTGTCTGCATGAATAGCTGTGTCTTTTCATTTTCAGTCAATTGGTCAAAAGTGATGCTCTGATTATTTGTTTTTTCCAAAGCAGTTTTAACTGTATTAGGGGTGGTTACTTCATAAGAGCCGTTCTTTTGTAAAAGTTCTGCTAATTTAACATTAACCGAACCTCCTGGCCAAACTGCAAGACGCTTAATTGAAACAACTGGCCTTTGTTCATCGCCTTTCGCCGCTGAATCTTGAAATCGTACTTCCACAGAACCGCCGGTTGAAGTTTGAATGGCTTTATATGTTTGAAACCCACTGGTGGCAAGCAACGCCACCGGCAGCGCAGCAACACAGCCTTGCAATATTAAGGTCATAGGAATTAGTAAGCTTAACAAAAACTTTTTACCTACCACAAAAACCCAAGACTCCATTTTTGCTCCTTCCAATATCAATCTTATCTTTTTCATCCAACCCTCCTTTTAGATAAATTTTTATAAGGATTCATTAAACCTTGTTTTTATTTACTCAAAAAACGCCTGCAATATTTTTATAGCCTTCTGTACATCTCTTTCTTCTTTTCCTGTAAATAGTTTATTGATCTCCTCCTTCATATCATCGTTTATACGTGGGCAGCGGTCTACGGGGAGAATTTGGCAGATCGGGACATTTAGGGCCCTGGAAATTTTAAAAACAATTGCTGCAGTGGGCATTTTTTCGCTCCGCTCCACCTCTCCCAGATACTTCGCTGAAATCCCTGCGCTGGCAGCTACATCTTCCTGAGTTAACTTCTTACTCAGACGGATATCCCTTATATTTTTTGCAAATGTCTTGATCATAAGCGCTCTTTGCTTTCTCTCAAGGTCATCAATATCTGGGAAATTATAAATGTGCATATCTCACCGTTTGAACCCGCTATAGCTGGTGTTGTCAGCAGCAGTCCAATAAAAAAGGCCAGGATATTTTCCTGACCTTTTTAAAAAATTTATATCCTTAAATCTAAATTTCTACGCCTTATTTAATTTATATAACTCTCTCCTGTTTATTATTTCTTCTTCTACCTGTTTTGTTGGTGTAGCGTATTTTTTCCGGGAAGTGCTGATAGCGCTGCTTACGTCTATCCCATCTGTGATTTCTAATCCTGACAAGGTCTTAAATACAAATGGTTTGCTGGGAGAATTATTTATTAGCAGTCTTCCCGCTGCATGAAAGTCAGGAAGTCCTTGCAGATCCTGCACATTGAGTTCTGCCTCCCGCTATTTGTGAATAGTTGGGCTAAATTCTGGTTTGCAAGTGTGAGATAAAGACCGAATTTCTTTGCCTCGGAAAGAAGATGAGCAACAGTATCAGTCGTGAAGTTTTGGAATTCGTCAACATAGAGAAACATGGGCATCCGGTGCTCTGCTCGTGATGCAGTCCTGCTCATTGCAGCTGTGAATATCTTGCCTACTATTAGCATTCCTAAAAGTTGTGTGCTTGGGCTCAAAGCTTAATGTACATTTTTTACACGTTTGATATCCCATCATCTCCTCCATTCTTTAAAAAGATATATTAAACTCAATTCTCTCAAACTGCTGCCAAGAATAATAAATCATTTGCCACCGCTGAAAAATCCCCTTCCCTTTTTGCTTTTCTCTTCATGATTATTAATGATAAACTTCCCAGTTTCTTAATTAATTAGTAAAACCATCCAAGCGTTCCACCGCTGATTATTGCCATCTCACATCCCTTAAGGATTACCTCCATTCGGTCAATAATAGCGTCCCTGGAAAAAGTAAAATCTTTAGGAACAACACCCTCCAATTCCTGATATGGGATGCCTTTATAATCCTTTAGTAAGTTATCTTTTTCCCTGATAACGGTCTCCACTTCAGATTTTAGGGCGCAAGTTTCTTCCATAGTGAACTCAGCCTCTGAATCAGGAGTCATTTGCAAAATAGGAAATCGAGAACCCCTCTGCCCGTTTTCGAGGCTATGCTGGATAGCAAGACGCATTTTATAAAAATTTGTACCGCTGCCAAGACCTTCAAAAAATATGTCTTTGCCGTCTTTTTTAACATAAATGTCAATGCCCATAAAACCCTCCTTAAGTTAACTTGCATCGCTTTTAGTCATATTACAACTTTCGTTCGATAAATTGTATATCCCGCTATAGTTGAAAATATAGAGTAAAATCCAAAAATCAAATAATTTCATCAATAAAGCCGAGTTCCTTTGCCTCGCATGCAGTCATAGTTTTTGCCTCTCTGCATATCTTTTTTATTTCATCTATAGGCTTCCCGGTTCTTTCAGCAAAAATCTCATAAATCGCCTGCTGATGTCTTTTGGTTTCATCCAATGCCTTTTCTAAATCTTCTTCAAATTCATGCCATTCCTTATTGATCTTTATGTTGTGTATGATTATCACGCCGTTTTTTAAAATCTTTCTTTTCCTGCATGCCTGCAAAATAACAGTAGCCATAGAATTAGCCATCTTGTAAACTATTCCCGTAACCGGCGCTTTTGAATGTCTGACAATATCATATATGTCCAAGCCGGCGCTCACGCCGCCTCCGCCGCTATTGATGTAAAGGGTTATCTCAGATGAGTCGTCTAACGCATTCAGCCATAAGACGGCAACGCCCATATCCCTTGCCGTTTGCTGCGAAACCTCATCGTATATGTAGATCATTCTCTTTTTTAGAAGATCATCTAAAAAATCCTTGGGCGAAAGACTATCCATACTTTCCCTCCTTTTTTGTTTTTTAAAGAAGACAATAATATTAACGGAGTAAGAATTGATTTTCTTTCAAACAGTTTTTCAATCCTGAAACATGAAGCGAAAAATTTACCATCTTTTTTCCTAACCCTTGTTTATTACCAAGAACATGTTTATCCCAACAGGCTCAAATTCAAAAGATATAGCCTCAGTTGATATCCTTGCTTTTCGACATAATTCAGTCATTTCGTTTTCTGAACGATGAATCAGAAACCATCCCAAACACCATTCCATCTGGTTGCGACTTGGATTATCCGGATGAAAATTACCAACAATGATACGACCTCCGTTATCCAGCCAATGCCACATTCGTCTGAGAAGAGCTGCAGCAAGGCGGTCATCGAGGTAATCAAAGAGACCTGAAACCCAGATTAGACTATACTTTTGCTTTGGACGAATACGGAATACATTGGATGCCTCCCACTGCAATTCTAAGGAATGAGAAAAATCTCCATTAATCAGACTTTTTGCATAGTCAATAGCCCTGCTATCCTGATCTACGAAATGAAAAGAGCAGTTAAAGGCGCCGGGGTTAATCGCCCGCACCGCATCCAGAACTTCACGACATGGGCCGCAGGCTAAGCTTAATACAGAGGTCTTGTTATGATTCTTGCAAAAAAAGTAAAGCTGTTTTCCAAAAAAGTTCACACGATTTCTAACAGCTTGCGTGGCCGGCTGTCTTAAGAAAACTTTATCCCAGAGCCAACCCTTACCCTGCGAGCAAGGCTCGTTTTTATATATCCAGTCAATCAATTGGAAATCGCCAGAATAGCCGAAAGGCTTCTCTCTTGTGTGCTTCATAATGATACTTCTGTCAAGTTCCATACCGGACAGCTCAAAACACTGCTTCATAAGTTCGTCACGGTAATGAGGAACAAGTTTTGCCAACTCATTGATTTCTGTAAGCCGATATGCAATCTCGCTGTCAAACATTGCTTCTTCTATCGTTCCAATGGCTGAAAAGCACTCTGACAAAGATGCGCTTTCCTTTTTTATCTGTTCCATTAAATTTTTTTCTTTATTCAAAGAACACCTCCAGAATTCTCTTTGCCTTTTGCAATTCGTCCTCTTTTTTCCCGTCAAAAAGCCTTGCTATCTCTTTATGAATCTCTTTTTCCAGAAACGGACAGCCTTCGAGCAACATCTCGCATATCTTGATATCAAGAGCTTTTGCGATCTTGTGCGCAAAAAATAGTGTCGGATTTTTTTCGCATCTTTCTATCTCGCCATAATATTTCGGGTTTATTCCTGCAATTTCAGACACTTGTTCCTGTGTCATGCCTTTCCTGAGACGAATGTTTTTCAGATTCCTACCGATTTTTTTAATCATTAATTCCCTGTATCCGTCATCGGTATTAAGTTGTAGAAAATTATAAATTCTCATATCCCCTCTTATGAACAAGCTATAGCTGGTATTTGATTTTTCCCATTAGACTTCTGCTCCAATAAAAAAGGCCAGGATATTTTCCTGACCTTTTTAAAAAATTGATATCCTTAAATCTGAATTTCTACGCCTTATTTATAATTTATATGACTCTCTCCTGTTTATTATTTCTTCTTCCACCTGTTTTGTTGGCATAGCATATTTCTTTCGGAAAGTGCTGATAACGCTGTTTACGTCTATTACATTTGTGATTTCTAATCCTGGCAAGGTTTTAAACACAAATGGTTTACTTGGAGAATTATTTACCAGCAGTCTTCCTGCTGCATAAAAATCAGGTAACTCTTGCAAATCCTGTGCATCGAGCTCTGGCCTGGTGTAAATCTCCATTTTCGCGGCATCAACTGCCCCCAGCCGAAACAGTAACATCGTTCCCACGTTACCCAGCACTGCATCAAGTACATTCTGCCTTCCGGTATTTATGTTTATGGAAAGCTGAGCCAGATTCTGATTTGCAAGGGTGAGATACAGGCCGAACTTCCTTGCCTCGGAAAGAAGATGGGCGACAGTATCAGTCGTGAAGGTTTGGAATTCGTCAACATAGAGAAACATGGACCTCCGGCGCTCTGCTCGTGCTGCTGTTCTGCTCATTGCAGCAGTGAATATCTTGCCTATTATCAACATTCCTAAAAGTTGTGTGTCCATCTCACCCAAGACGCCTTTAGAGAGATTCACAAGCAGAATTCTCCCTGCATCAATGAGTTCTTGGAAGTTGATAGTGCTTTCCGGCTGACCGATTATAGGCCGGAGCAATGCATTAGTAGTGAACTGGTTAAGTTTGCTTGTTATGTAAGGGGCCATATTTTTTAGCGATGCATCGCCTCCAGCTTCCACAGCCTGCTTCTTCCAGAAATTCACGACTACCGGGTTTTTACACCTGTTAAGCAGAAAGTCACGAAACTCCTTCTCCTCAAACACAAAGGGCACATCCATCAGTGTCGCAACGTGGTAGTCGCTTTCCATTACAAGGAGCATTGCATTTCTCATATATTGCTCAAAGATCGGGCCGCCAGCTACTCTCATGTCATACAACCTGTCGAAGATTTTAATCATCTCGTTGACCACAAAGTTCGTTTGCACACGCTGGCATGGCCCATTACACTCAAGGAAGTTGATCCCAACCGAGTGCTCAAAATCACATGGGTTAACAAGTACAACATCTTCAGCCCTGTGTCTGGGTATTGATTCCAGTACTTGCTGATAGAGGTCTCCATGGGGGTCTATGACAGCCACGCCTTCGCTTTTTTGGATGTCCTGAATAATCATGTTATAAAGAAGTGTAGATTTCCCTGTACCTGTTGCACCGATGATATATGCATGCCTGCTTCTGTCTGCCCTGGCAAACCTGACATCTTTATTATCACTGGTTCGTCCCGTCAGGACGCCGGTTTCCGGAAGATTGAGTGCAGACTGCATGTAAACACGCCTGGTTCCGCAATCTATTAAGGGCATTATCCCAGGGAATAAAGGCGGTAACACTGAGTCTCCATTGATACAACCGCAAAGGTCAAGAACCACCTCCCCTGAATCTTCGTGAGGAGTCTCTTGATTTGTTTTAACAGTTATTGGACAGCCAGGAAAAAGTTCATTTCCTATCATTGAAAGATATGTCCGGGGAATCGGGTTTTCTGCAATCGCCATGCAGGTAATCCTTAATCCTGCATGATTCCTAAGCCATTGTATAAGATTCCGTTTAAGTCCATTCAGAGTTTCTAATTCTTCTATACCGTTTTCGAGTTCATGGGAGTATCTGATTTGCATTGTCCCGCCATTTTGCAGCCATTCAAGAGCGGCACCAATCTTCCGCAATTCATTCACAGAGAGAAAAAATGGGGTTATTGATAACACAAGTCTTACAGGTGTGGGGCATTTGACGGCACCTGTTACAACAGAATCAAAGCTGCTTATTGATTTATCCATAGAATAAGGAACAATGACTGTATTCGGCATACTATCAAGTTCATTATTTTTAACTGTGAATCCTATTTTCCTCTGTCTGCCTCCATCAATAGCAATGCCTGAGGTCTGAATCTCAGCTATCCACGGTTTTTCAATTCTTGTCACATCAAACTTTTCAGGTTTGTTTACGGGAACAAAACAATAATCCTTCCCAGCATTGCCAAGGAATATAAAGAGGCTATGATAGAGTTGTTTTGTTCTCTGCAAAACTTCTTCATTGGAGTTACCATTGGAATGGCCTAAAATCTTCCAGTCAAAAAACTCTTGCCCTCTATTGTTTCTTCCACCTGTGTAAACAAAATCCAGTCTCTGGCACTCTGACAATCCGGCTAATAATGAGTTGCAATATAACTCTGTATCAGCATTTTTCTTTTCATCAGAATTGTAAGATTCCCTAAGAATTTCTCTTCTTGTAACACCATTAAGCTCCAGCGCAAAAACAGCCTCGAACTGATTAGCTTCAATATTCCTGCTTACATGGATCAATGGTTGTTCAGGAGATTCGGATTCAACAAAGCTTTTATATACCAATTTTTCTTTCTCAGAAACTTTTAGACTAAATTGTTCCATTTACCCTCCGAATTTTATTTTTACAGCAACAACTCATTCTTTTGGTTCCCATCTTTGATTCAGCTTATATATATTTCTTCCAATATTTATGGCTAATACCTGACAGCATTCATTGTTCAACAGGGCTGCTGTCTCTTGAAGCTGCAGCGTCATAGCCCTATCTCCACACTCTGAGAGTATTTCTTTTGCCCTATCTACAATGCTGAAGACAGAGGGAACATCTATTTTGCCGCCCTTGGCCATGAACCAAATCTCATCAGCCCAGGACTCAATCCTTTTTGCCCACTCATGCTCAAATCTTTCAGGATTTTCCTGAGCAAGCCTTGATAAAAATATCTGACGCCTTTGCCTCCTTCTTTCTGCTGCTTTGCCCATACTCCTCCTTTCAAATAAACGCAAGTTGCGCTTATTTCGCCTATTCAGACATATTCCTTTCGGCTTATGCTTTCATGATAGGGCATGTTTAAACAGATAGCATCAAGAGAAATGTTTCAGAAATGTTTTTATCTGTCGGATGATTGAAGAATTTTCAAAAAGATTTTTTAGGAAAGGGGTTTTAGTAAATCTCACTCAATAAGAATTTTACTTTTTTCAACCCTTATCCCATATCTGCTTCCTGCATATTTTTTGACCACCGCAACTTGATAAAAAGGGAGGATAGTTTCATTGTTTAATTGTTCTTTGAGTGTTCTGTTAATCTTACTTATATTGCCTCTGAGAACCTCAACGCCGATGCCCTCTTTCCATTTATTGAGGAATTCCTCGGCTTTGAATGGCTGCTCTCTATAAATTTTTCTGTAGTCTTGTGCCATTTTTTCGAGAGCTGGCCTACTGGAAAGATCAGGAAGTGCCTGAAAACAATCAGTACATTCAAAACAATATTGCCTTTCTTGATATTTGCAGTGTTCAATCTTTTGACGTAAAAAAGTCATATATATCATCAATTGCACCGGGATGATTTCAATGAGAATATCTCCAATATGGATTGTTCTTGCAGAGAGATTTAGCCTCATTTCAGGTTGCAGGGTTGCTGTGTCAATCTCTCTCTGCCCTTCGGCAACAAGTTCTTTGAAGCCCTTCCCTCGAAAGAAAAGTTTATTGCCAAGTCTTATAAAAGGAAGTTCTGCAAGCTGAATAACAGCATCTTTTGTATTCAAGTGTAGTATAGTGCCATTTGGTTGCCTGCTTTCAATGATTTTTTCCTGGCGTGGTTTATAGAAAAAGGATGGATTGGATTCGAATTCTGAAGAAACAAGAACGTGATACAGTTTATCCCATGGCCTGCCAAAAAGCTGAAGAGCGCTTCCTATATAAAAGCTCATGGTCTTTCTGCCACCGGCAAGCGAACAATGCAGCCTCGACGCCTCATCTCTTGTTCTCTCCATAATCAGAGCAGTAATTGTGTCACCCATCGCCTCGTTTTCAATCTCATCTCTGATATCTTCAATCCCCTCGCCTGTAGTGTCCTTCACCACTATAAACGAATCGCCGCTTATAGCTATATGGGGAATATTGTATTCCTCAGCAAGCGCTTTTAAGATTCCTTTTTTTATTAATGATTCTTCAATTCTATGTCTTCCGATTCTCGTGGTAACGATATAAATTTCATCCGGATATACCGGAGGAGTCTTCTGTGAGAGGGCATATATGGTTTCAGTGATGATTTGAGGTGTTGCTCCTGCTACAAAGATAAAAATTTCTTTAAATTTTCTGTTTTGCATAAAGTATTTTAAACTTATTTGTGTTATGTGAATTATATACAACCTCTCAAAATTCGTCCACAGTTTAAGCGCTGTCAGATTAACATAAGCCAAAGCTTTCACAGGGTTTTATTTGATTATCCTCTAAAAAATATTGCTGTATGAAGAAAAGAAATATTTCAGAAATATTTTTATACCTCTTAAATGAGTTCCTATCCAGATAGGAATGTCTTCAGACCGATACTCGAGAGCAAAGGACCGCAAAATCTGTTTCAGTTCCTATCCAGATAGGAATGTCTTCAGACAAAACACACTGGGCCGAGCTAACGGAAAAAAAGTTTCAGTTCCTATCCAGATAGGAATGTCTTCAGACAAGTACTAATACAGAAAGGAGGTTGACG
>JAKALU010000180.1 GCA_021824065.1 Nitrospirota bacterium | reverse complement strand
AAACCTCTGTTGTCGCTAATCTCGCTCCTTGTGACATTTGTTGACATGGCATATCTCGGGGCTAACTTTTATAAAATACCGCATGGAGGTTACTGGTCCCTTATAATCGCAGCAATACCATTCGGGATGATAATCCTTTACACAAAGGGGCAGAAAAAACTCTACAGGATGATGTCATTCATGCCTATCGAGGATTTTCTTCTTAAATTTTCAAGGGTGTATGAAACAACGGAAAAGATAAAGGGGACAGCCCTTTTTCTTATCAGGGACGTAAAAGAAATCCCTTTCTATATCACTCAGACAATGTTCTTCCACGGAATTATATACGAAGACAATATACTTGTCTCGATAATCAAGAGGGAGGACCCTTATGGCATAACGAGTTTCTTTAAGCCCGACCTTGCGCCCGGCCTCCGTGTCTTTGAGATACAGATGGGGTATATGGAGGTTGTGGATATCGAAGAAGAGCTGAGAGGAGCTGGAATTGAGGAGAGAACTGTTTTTTACGGTGTTGAAGAGATAAGCACGATGAACCCGATCTGGAAGATGTTCTATTTCATCAAGAGAAATACATCTATATTCATCCGCTTCTACAACTTCCCTCCCAAAAAACTCCACGGTGTTTTGACAAAGGTGGAATTATAGTGATAGAGAGCATCTAACTCTCCCCCCTTTTTCTTATAGCAAAACCTTTTGCCGTAAGTTCAGCAAGAATTTCTCCTAAATGCCCCTTCCCCCGTATCTCAATCGTGAAAACCACTTTTGTTTTGCCTACCGACAGGTCTTCAGCAAGTCTGTCATGGACAACGTTCAGGATATTACCCCTATGAGATGCAATAACACCTGTTATTTGGTGCAGACTCCCGGGGATATCGTCAACAACAACATCAAAGATTCCTATCCTGCCGCTTGTTACAAGGCCTTTATGAATTATCCTGTCAATAAGTGTGAAATCTATATTGCCCCCGCTTACAACCAGTACGATGCGTTTCCCTTTAAATCTTTCTTTGTTCTCTATGAGGGCAGCAAGGGGTACTGCACCAGCGCCTTCTACAACGAGTTTCTTGCGTTCAAGGAAAAGAAGTATTGCCATTGCGATAGTGTCCTCTTTCACTAAGAGCATTTCATTCACATATTTATTGATAATCTCAAATGTCCTGTCACCAACCCTGCCAACTGCTATCCCATCAGCAAGTGTAGATGTTGGTGTTTTATCAGATATTTTCTTATTCTTGAATGAAATATAAGCTGATGTTGCAGACTCGGTCTGGATGCCGATAACCTCAGTTTTTTGAGATAAAGCATTTACAGCTATCGAAATTCCGGAGATGAGTCCGCCGCCTCCAACCGGTACAAGTACAAAATCTATATCCTTTAAATCCTCCATAATCTCCATAGCCACGGTCCCCTGGCCTGCGATGACTCTATCATCATCAAAGGCATGTATAAAGATATAGTCCTTCTGAGAAAGGGCATAATTCAGTGAATCATTGAAGCTCTCGCCGTACAGTACAACCTCGGCACCGTAACCTCTTGTGGCCTCTTGTTTTACTATAGGGGCTGTTACAGGCATGATTATCTTTGCATGTATACCGAGTCTGTTTGCAGCAGATGCAACACCCTGTGCATGATTGCCCATGGATGCTGCAATCACCTTTCCGTCTCTGACATCAATCATCTTATTAAATGCACCCCTGATTTTGAATGAGCCTGTCTTCTGCAGGTTCTCTGCCTTGAGATAAACCTCAGCGCCTGTCAGCTTGCTGAATGAATTGGAAAAGATTAACGGGGTCTTATGAACAAAAGGCTGAATATTCTTCAATGCATTTTGAATATCTCTTATATCCACCATGCTACCACTCCACCGCTATCTGAAACCTTATGTAGTATATAGTGTCAACCTCATTAAAGGGTGTTTAAAAATGCGATTATATCCGCCACCTCTTCATCTGAAAGATATGCAAAGGGTGGCATTTTACTGAAAGGCTGTCTTAACTGGTTTTGCACATTCTCTGGCGTTGCGGGACGGTGGCTTACTGGAAGAGTTAGATTTTTTAAAATGCCTTTAAGGCCAGGCCCAACAATGGTACTCAGACTATATGGATCATGACAGAAAATGCATTTTGAGTCAAAGAGGTTTTTACCTCTGCCAATGCTTTCGGAGTCTGTTTTTACTATAACCTTTATCCATTCGTCTTTTTTCTCTGTCACCATTAGCGGGCCTTTCTTTTTATATTCCATAATCTCGTCAAATGTCTTATCTGTTCCAAATTCTGTAACAAGAAGATAATAACCCCCCGAGGTTGCCACCATGCCAAATGTTATAAGCGCTATCAAAAGGCCGATTGTCTGAACATTTCCGTAGAACTGCCTATAGATTCTTACAAAAGAGATCTTAAGGCCGAGGAGAACTATTATGGTAAGGGCGAATATGCTGTGGAATGTTCCTCGAGGCATAAGTTCAGCCTTTGAGGATATAATAAAATTTAAACAGAAATAGGAAATAAACAGATACACTAAAAGGTAGACAATGCCGTTTGCACGATGTATCTTTTTGAGTTTTGCTATGTCATATTTTTTTTCACCCTTCCCGAGAATTTCGAACATTGTAAACATGGCTGTAAATGCAGCTAATACTATGTAGAGAGACAGGAGAGACTTTAGAAAAAGTATTGACATCATCTCCATGTTCCGATTAAAGGCGGGCAAGTGCCTGCCTTTAATTTTACATTGACCAACAACTTTTTAGTCTTACTTCATTGGCTTTTCCGCTGCTGGAACTTTTCCTTTTAATGACTTGATATAGGCTACTATATCTTTCATCTGCTTGGATTTCACACCAATGGTCTTACCCTTATTTGCATTTACTATGCAGAAATTTACTGCTTCCTCAAGACTTTTCTGGGTCTTGCCCATAATATTGAACTCTTTCTTGTCAGCGGCCTTTTCTAAACCCCTCCCGTTAGGATGACACTCATTACATGCCTTTGTCCCGCCGGCGAACTTTGGGTCATTAAAAAGGGTCTTGCCTCGTTCCTCGGGCATATGCTTTATCGCAAAGGCTGCTGAAAACATTACACTGAGGATTATCAGAGATAGCAGTGCTATTCTTAATATACTCATTCCTGCTCTCCTTCGTTGTCTATGGATGTTCTCAAGGGTTCGGGAATTAACACGAGCTTTTGCATTTGCATGTCGTTGAAAGCCTTTTTGTAATCTTTTTTATCTTCACAAAATCACCCCCTTAATACAATTCTGGTCTTAAGACCGAAATAAGTTTCTATATAAAAAGCATATCACATCTCGAACTGATGTCAAGATTAAAATAGGAATGGTTCCAGATAGGCATGGTATCGGTCGGAAAGGTTCAAAATTCTAAAGCAGATACTCTGCAAGATTAATCTTGTATTTATTAGGGTCCATGGTCTTAACAATAGTCCTCACAAACCTGCCTCCGGGGTCTTTTTCCGTAAGGTCAACAATATAGCCGTCCACTTTTTCCCCTTTACTGTTAACAATGACAAGAACCTTAGGCCTGTCTAAAAACATAGCGTCGCTTTGATAGACAAGGCCGAGTTCTTTTGTATCGAGCATAACAAGTGTCCCCACAGGGAAGACGCCTATCATATTAATAAAAAATTTGAAGAGGATCGGATCAAGCTGTGTCCCTGCCCTTTCCATCATAAGGCTTAAAGCCCTGTCAGGCGGCATAGGGACCCTCGAATATACTCTCGATGACGTCATGCCATCATACTGATCAGCAAGACTTACAATCTTTGAATAGAAATCTAACGCGAACGGTTTATCTATTATCGGATATCCTGAAAGGTCATGGTGCATATGATGTTCGAATGCAACAATAGCAGCCCTGATTGCTGTGGCATCAATCCCTCTGAGCCTCAATATTGCCCTTACACCCCAGAATGGGTGTTTCTTCATTACGTTCC
>JAKALU010000179.1 GCA_021824065.1 Nitrospirota bacterium | reverse complement strand
AGGCAAGCATGGCAAAGGTTGATTTCATATCCATAGCACCTGAGGGTTTTTCGTACAAGGATAAATTCATAGAGCTGAGAGTAAAAATAGAACTGAGGGTCAGATTCAGAGAACTATACGATTTTCTTAAAAACATTGAGACGAGGCACAGGCTGTTTCTGATTCAGGAACTGAAATTCGAGACAAACAGTGCGCTGTATCCCTCAGGGATAGCCCTGCTTAAGGCAGTGACCTATCTGAGGAAAAAACAATGAAGGTTCAGCGAAAAGGGTCAAAGGGTCTCGCCTCAGGCGAGTCGCCGAGGAGACAAAGGGTCAAAGGGCCAAAGAAGAACCACTGGATAATGGTTTTAATCATGTGTATGATTCTTCACTTCTCACTTTTCGCTTTCCACTTTCCACTTTCCTATGCTGAGAGCCTTTCAGATGTAAAGGTTGCTGCACTGCAGGAGCCGATAAAGGAAAAATGGGGGAGAGATCCATTTATCAGGTATGAAGATGTGAGATTAAAAGAAAGGCCGTTAAAAGAAGAACTACCTTTGGATTTAAAAGTTGGCGGTATAATATCTGACGGTAAAAAGGCATTAGCCATAATAAATGGTGGTTTCTATAGAAAGAACGAAAAGGTTAACGACTTTTTAATAGTAGGGATTGAGAGGGATAAGGTTTTGCTTGAAAAAAATGGCAAAAGGTTTTATCTTGGCATAGAGAAGTTTGCGATTGAGGCCCGCAGGGGAGGGAGGAATTGAAAATGCAAAAGACTACAGAGATGTCATTGCGAGGGACGAAGTCCATGAGCAATCTTAAGAGAGGCGCGGGACGATCTCAAAGGATGCGATTGCTTTGCCTCCGGCTCGCAATGACAGGTGGAATATTGCTTGTTTTCTGCTACTGTTTACTGTCCACTGTTTACTGTTCACTGTCTTATGCTCAGGACAGAGGCCCTCTCATTTCAATCGAACTCAGGGATGTCGAGCTGCGTGACGTTATGCGGGCACTCGGGCAGGAGCACGGGATAAATATAATTGTTGATGAAAAAGTGACAGGCAAGGTGACAGTAAGCCTGAGGAATGTCCCGCTCTGGGAAGCAATAGATTCAATTTTAAAAGGCAAAGGCTATGCGTACATAAAAGAGGAAAATATTGTAAGGATAATCCCTGCTGTAGAAGATGAAGACCTCATAACCCGCACAATAAGTGTTAAATACGCAAGTTCTAAAGACCTTGAGTCTGTAATCAAAAAGGTCTTGAGCAAAAAAGGGGATGTGGCATCAGACCCGAGGACCAATACAGTAGTCATTAAAGACACCCCATCAGCCATAGGAAGGGCTGAGCAATTGTTAAGACAGGTAGATATAAAAACAGGGCAGGTGATGATCGAGGCAAAGATTGTAGAGGTTAGTACAAATGCAACGCGGGAGTTAGGCATTCAATGGGGTGGAAGCTTTTATACCCCGTCCTGGCCGGGTACATTCAGCGGTAACGTTTCTGTAAATGCTCCCACGGGTACCGGCACTACTACCACAAATACCAGCGATACAACGGGTAGTAGCAGTACTTCCACAGGTTCTACTACCACGACTCAGGGAGGGATATTAGGTTTAACCTTAGGGTACGCTAACAATATTAGTGTAGATTTACAGCTTTCTGCCCTTGAGGAGCAAGGTAGTGCAAAGATATTATCAAGCCCAAAGGTAATGGTTCTGGACAATCAGGAAGCTACAATCGCCAGCGGCGAACAGATCATTATTGCTACTACAACAACCAGTACAAGTACATCCACTGCAGGTCAACCGAGTACAAGTACAAGTACAAGCGTGACAGAAAAAGAGGCCGCATTGAGATTAACAGTTACACCGCATGTGATAGATAGTGAACAGGTATCTTTGAAGATCTCAACAAAGAGGGAAGAATTTGATTTTAGCCGCTCTGTTTTAGGAATTCCACCAAAAACTACCCGTGAGGCACAGACAGGGGTTATAGCAAAAAATGGCGAAACAATTGTTATAGGCGGTATTTATAAAGAGAAAAATACTGAAGATGAAGGCGGTGTGCCTCTTCTTTCTAAGATCCCTTTACTTGGATGGCTCTTTAAAAAAGAGACCAAGATGAAAGAAAAGACAGAACTCCTTATATTTATAACTCCACGTATCAGAACAGATTAGCTGTGATAACAAGGGCGATAAGGAATATATTCAGGGTCAATCTGAATGCCAGAAAATCAGAAAATGTCCTTGTATTTACAGACAGGCCGTTTGAGAAAGAGGTCGTCGGAGAGAGAGATAGATGCAGAAGAGAAAGGCTGAGGGATATAGCTATTCTCACTGCCGAGATAGGGAAAGGTTTCTGCAAAAATATTCTTTATCATGAATATATTGCTACAGGCAACCACGGCGTCGAGCCTCCTCAGGAACTCTGGACAATAGCCTTTGGGGAAAAGACGATCAAGGCATTGAAGACAGAGAAGCTGTTAAATCCGCTCATAAGTAAAAAGGCTAAAGATTCTGATATAAAAAGAGCTGAAGAGATTATACTTAGGTATAAAAAATATGCTGTAAATGCTGTTATTGCCCTGTCAAATTATTCAACGAGCCATACGAGATTCAGAGATTTCCTGACGAGGATATGCAAGGCCCGGTATGCAAGCATGCCTCTGTTTGATACGTCCATGCTTGAAGGTGCTATGAATGTCAACTGGAGAGCGCTTGCTAAGAGGACAAGGGGTATTGCAAGGGTTGTAAATAAGGCTGAGACCATAGAGATAATGACAACAAATGGCACTGATATTTCATTTTCAAAAAAAGGCAGGAAAGTAGAATCCGATACAGGGATTCTCATTTCGCCCGGTTCATTTGGAAACCTTCCGGCGGGAGAGGTATATCTTGCGCCGTTGGAGGGCACAGCCAATGGAAAACTCATCCTTGAATGGGCGCCTACAAGATCCCTTAAATCGCCGGTAACTTTAATAATAAAGAATGGATTTGTTGAGGCGATATCCGGGGATGAAGTATATGCTGGTTATCTCAGGGCGAAAATCTCCGAGCAAAAAGAGAATGCAAATATAGCTGAACTCGGTATAGGCACCAATGATATGGCAAAAAGGCCAGATAATATTCTTGAATCGGAAAAGATTCTCGGCACAATACACATTGCGCTCGGAGACAACAGTTCGTTTGGAGGGAAAGTCAGCACCCCATTCCATCAGGACTTTGTGTTTTTCAGGCCAACAGTGACCCTGATTTACAAAGACGGAACAAGGGGAGTTCTTATGAAGGAAGGGAAGTTTGCTGAGGCGATAAGCTGTTCAGGGCAGGCAGGTGGAGAATTTTTATACGACACCTTGTAAAAAACACTTTGGAGATTTGAAGAACAACCTTGTCATCAAAAAGATAAAGTCATGCCATATATTTATCTTGTCGATTATAAAAATTCTGAGGCTGCCTGCCCTGATCTATAGAGAATTAGGAGGACATCGATGGAAAACATAGTAGTCTTCATAACCGCCTCTAATGAAGATGAGGCTTCAAAGATTGCGAGGGCGCTTGTTGAGGGAAGGCTTGCAGGATGTGTGAACATTATAAGAAATATAAGGTCGATCTATAGCTGGCAGGGGAAGATTGAAGATGAATCCGAGGTATTGATGGTTGTTAAGACACAGCAAAGTCTTTTTGGTAGTCTCTCGGAAAAAGTAAAAGAACTTCACACTTACACAGTGCCTGAGATAATTGCAATGCCTATTGTTGAGGGTTCTGAAGATTATCTCAAGTGGCTGAAGGAGGTTACAGGCTGAATGAGCCTACCAAACAAATGGGGAAGGCTGGTGAAAAATTTTTATACGACACCGCAAAGTAAAACATGTTGAGCTATAAACGGAAAAAACCCTCAATTTCTAAGCTACTTACGACTGCCATATAAATATCTTGTCGATTATAAAAATTTTGAGACAGTCT
>JAKALU010000039.1 GCA_021824065.1 Nitrospirota bacterium | reverse complement strand
TAGATTCTTAGGTGAGGCAATAGGAAGTTTCTTTATTCCATGAGACTTTCTTAATAGCATCTCATTTGAATTACTTTCAAATTTGACTTAGTCAGGTGCTTAAGGTTACATTTTAGGAAAGACAAATTTAGCGGAGGCAATTTAAAATGGCATTTGTAATTGCTGTTGCAGGGAAGGGTGGCACGGGGAAGACGAGCATAGCTGCCCTGACAGTCAAATATCTCATGGAAAAGAAAAAAAAGCCTGTGCTCGCAGTTGATGCTGATAGTAATTCATGTTTGAATGAGGCATTAGGTGTTGAGGCGCACGCCACCATCGGCCATCTGAGGGAAGAGTCATTGCAGACAATAAGGGCCGGGACAGAAAGACCCGGCGGCATGTCAATGGAACAACTTTTTGATTATCAGGTACAGCAGTCAATCATAGAGGCAAAAGGCTTTGACCTCATGGTGATGGGAAGACCCGAAGGCCCTGGATGTTACTGCGCTGCAAACAACATAATCAGAAAATACACGGATAAGCTGTCAGAGACGTATTCTTATGTTGTGATTGACAATGAGGCGGGCATGGAACACCTGAGCAGGAGGACAACCCATAAGGTTGACCTCCTTTTTATAATCAGTGACCCGACAGTAAGAGGTATTAAAACTGCACAGAGGATTGCAGACCTTGTTAAAGAGCTTGACCTCGATATTGATAAACATGCACTTATAATTAATCGTGTTACAGGAGACGAAGGGCAGGAACTCAGGAAACTTGCTGAAAGCCTCGGGCTTGAAGTTGCAGGATTAGTTCCTCAGGATAAGAATGTCTTTGAATATGACTTGCGGGGCAGGGCCATTATCGAACTGCCCGGAGGTTCGGATGCTGTTAAGGCTGTGTATGAGATTCTTGATAAGTTTGAGATTTTATAAAAAAATCATTTTTACATATTTCCCCTGATCAAAGTTTGGTTTTTAAAAACGTTCCTAATACCTTATCCACCCTGCGTATGTGGTTTTTCAGCCAGTCGACAACCATGTGATTTGTGGCTACTACAATATGAACACCGGTCCCTTCTTTTTCGAGCTGACCTTTTAAGGCCGAGAGGTTTTTTATAAATACTGTGTGCTGCTCTTTGTGCGATGTGTAGTTGGGGTAATTATGCATGGTCATATATCTTTCTTCCCCGGAGAAATGTGTAACTACATAATCATCCAGAAATCTTATCACGCTGCCGGCCTCTTCCTTGCCCCTTCTTTGGTTGCATGCATCGAGTAACCCGTTGATCCTCTTGAATATCTCTTTGTGCTGGCTATCGATCTCATTTATTCCTGTTGCTAAGTCTTCGCTCCATTCTATAGCCATAAAAATACCTCCTTTTAAAGCCTTGGGTTATTCAGGTTTTATGGAACAATATAATGGAACAGGGTGATTGCAGCTATGATTTAAATCATACTTTTACCCTTCTCAGAAACTCGGCGATCTCCTCCGGCAAAGAGGTGTTGATATACATGCCTGAACCGAGTTCAAAACCCGCTGCCTGAATGACTCTTGGAACAATGCTCAGATACCAGTGGAAATATTCAGAGCCGCTCTCCTTCGGGCTTTCCGAGCGTATTACATAGTTGTAGTCAGGGTTTTCAATCCCGTTATAGAATTTTAAGAGGACTGTCTTCAGGCTGTATGCAAGGTCAGTAATCTCTTCGTCATTTATATCACCGAAAGAGGCCATATGCCTTTTAGGGAATATCCATGTATGGAATGGTGAAAGAGCTGCATACGGAATGAATGTCAGGAAATGTTTTGAGTCTAAGATTATACGCCTCCCTTCTGCAAACTCGGTCCTCACAGTCGCGCACATCAGGCACTCGCCTGTATTGTCAAAATATCTTGTTGTCTCTTCCACTCTGTCTCTTACCTGCAAGGGGATTACGGGAGTGCCGACAATCTGGGAGTGAGGATGAACAATGGTCGTGCCTGATCTTTCCCCGTGATTTTTGAAAATTATCACATGCTCTATCCTGGGGTCATTGTAGATATCGAGAAAGCGGTTTTTATAGGAGCTTATTACGTCGGCAACATCATTCTGGGGCATAAGCGCAATGGTTGTGTTGTGGAGGTTTGATTCTATTATGACCTCGTGCCTTCCAACACCCGTGACGAGATGCTTCAGTCCTTCATTTATTCTCTGTCTTTCGCCTTCGATATTCAGTGCAGCAAACTTGTTTGGGGTAACTCTTATCTTCCATTCATCGTCAGAAGATAACTGCATTATCTCCCCGGGTGTTTTGCCTTCATTCCCGGGGCAGAACGGACAGTCGCTTACACGCTCGGGCAGGTATTTCTTATCTTTTTTCTGGCGGAAGTCATCAGGCCTTTTTGCCCTCTCAGTGGCTATGATTACCCACTCTCTTGTAATCAGATTCAGCCTAAGTTCCGGCATAGCATAATCTTATCATAAAGCCTAAAAATAACAATAGGATTAGTTTCTCGCTCATTCTACATCTTGGTAACTAAGGCTTTAATCAGCCTTCCGATGTCTTCATCGCTATGAGCGGCTGTCACGGTTATCCTTATCCTCGGCTCTTTTACGGACGGCGGCCTAATTGCAGGTGCGAAAATCCCTTTTTCAAAAAGAGACTGCGAAATCTTTAATGTATTCTTAATGCTTCCTGTTTTAATTGGAATAATCGGGGTCTCGCTTTCAATAATATTGTAGCCGAGCTTTGTGATCCCTTTTGCTGCTTTATCCCTGTTTGCCCAGAGCCTGTTGATCAGTTCTGGTTTCTTTTCAATTAATTCTAATGCTGCAATTGACGCTGCTATAACACAGGAAGGCAGCGCAGTGGAGAATATAAAACTTCTGGCTGTGTTTAAGACCCAGTTTATGGGATCTCTGCTCCCTGCAACAAATGCACCAAATGAACCCAATGCCTTTGAGAACGTTCCCATCTGTATAATCCACGGCTCTGGTTTAAGCCCAAAATGTACAAGGCTGCCCTTTCCATTGCCGAGGACGCCTGTGGCGTGGGCATCATCTATATAAAGTAAACAGTTCGTAGGGGCGGGGTAGCCCCGCCCGTACAGGTTAAGAGAAGCGCATAGTTCGTAGATTTCCTTTAGTGAAGCGATATCACCATCCATACTGAAGACAGAGTCAGTGACAATAATCTTGTGTTTTGCTTTAGTTTTCCTAATAAGTCTTTCAAGATGGTCTGTATCCTTGTGTTTATAAACAATTGTCTTTGCCTTACTCAGCCTGCATCCGTCAATTATGCTTGCATGGTTGAATTCATCACTGAATATGGCGTCTCCTTCATCTGCAATTGCAGGGATAATGCCTGTGTTGGCTGCATAGCCTGAATTAAAAACGAGCGCAGACTCTGTTTCTTTAAATTCTGCTATCTTTTTTTCGAGTTCTTCATGCAGAATGCTCCCGCCGCATATGAGCCTTGATGCGCCTGAGCCAAGACCAAACTTATCCATCGCCAGGCGTGAAGCCTTGATTAAATCATGATGATTTGCAAGACCGAGATAATCGTTTGATGAAAAGTTTATGTATTCTTTCCCGTCTATTATTATCTTTGGTCCCTGAGGAGAGTTGCGGTGTTTTACCTCTCTGAAAAGGTTTTTTCCTTTCAGGGATCTAAGGGATATGGAAAACATAACCTTATCATTATACAGCATAAAACGTTACAAATTAATAAAACTTATAATACGATAAAAAATATCTTTTTAATTTTTGTGTCTTTTTCTTGACAAAACAAAAAATTATGTGATAAATTGCAGCGTTTCATTTTTGATTACCAGATAATTTACTTATCCCAATAACAAGGTGGAGCGATGTTAGAACTAAACAAATGGTTTTTTGTCCTGCTCGTAAATTTTCTTGTCCTGCTTTATGTCCTGAATATTCTTCTTTTTAAACCGTTGCTTAAACTTTTTAAAGACAGAGAAGACAATGTAAGCGGTGCACTCGGCGCAGCCAAAGACATGTCCCAGAAAAAAGATGAAGCTATCGCAAAACTGAATAAAGAGTTGGCTGATGCCCGTGCCAGGGCGAAAGAGGCATTTGAGAAACTGAGAGAAGATGGTGTGAACAGTCAAAAAGAGGTTTTCTCAAAGGCTGAGGCTGAGGCGTCTGAGATCCTTCAGAAAGCAAGGGCAGAGCTCAAGGCGGAATCTGGAAAGGCAAGACAGGCATTACGGGCTGATGTTGATAAATTCTCTGATGAGATAGTGAAAAAGCTGGTAAAGGTATGAGAAACAGAACACAGAACACAGAATACAGAACACAGAGCGAAAATCTTAAGTTGTTAATTTTTAGTGTCTTGCTGTTTGCTGTCTACTGTTTACTGTCTACTGCCTCTCCTGCTCTTGCAAGCGGCGGTGAAGGTGGAAAAGAGCCCTCTCTTTTTATGGATTATTTCTGGAAGATATTGAATTTTGGAATCCTGTTTTTCATCCTTTTTAAATTCGGGAAAAAACCTTTGCAGGATTTTCTTAAAAATAGGACAGAGCTTATAGAAAAGACCCTTAAGGAGGCTCGGGAGGCAAAGGAATTTGCACAGAAAGCACTTGCCGAGGTTGAAGAGAGGCTTAAGGTGAAAGATAAAGAAATCGAAGATATTGTTTCATCTGCCCGTCAGTCAGGAGAAAAGGAAAAGGCGAGGCTTATCGAAGAGGGCGAAAAGATGAAACAGAAGATATTGGAGCAGGCACGGACAAACATAGATTATGAGGTTAAGAAGGCTAAGGAGTCTATAAAGGAAGAGGCTGTAGAGATTGCGATGGAACTTGCCGAGAAAAAGCTTAAGGAGAAATTAACAAAGGAAGAACAGTTAAGGCTTCTTGAAGAATCTTTAGCAAAGATAGAGAGTAAAAAATGAAACCTGTAAAAGAAGCTAAAAAATATGCAAAGACGTTTATCAATATTGTAGGGATCGAGGATGCGCCAAAGGCTCTGGCTGAGCTTGCGCTCATAGAGAACTTGATGTTGAAGAGCAGGGGTTTTAAGAGCTTTCTTTTGAATCCTGGATTTTCACAGGCTGAAAAGGGAAATGCATTGAAACAGGTTGCTGCAAAGGCGATGCTTTCAGAAAAAGTTGTCAAATTTATAATCCATCTGACAGAACTAAGGGTCATTGGTGCGCTTTCAGAGATAATAAAGATAGCAACAGCTATTTATCTTGAGAAGAAAAAACGTGCTAAGGCAGTTGTAATGACTCCTGTTGAAATAAGCGGAGACTACGGGGAAAGGCTTAGGGCTTCTTTGAAGAAATTGATAGAAAAAGATATTGATATTGAGTATGTTTTAGAGCCTTCTTTACTCGGAGGAGTCCTGGTGAAGGTGGGCAGTACTATGTATGACAGCAGTATAAAAGGCCAGCTTAGGCTTTTAAAAGATGAGCTTATAAAGGGGTGATTAGATGGAGATCAAAGTAGACGAGATAAGTGAGCTTTTAAGAAAACAGATAACAGATTTCGAAAAGAAGGTTGATGTCAGTGAGATTGGTACGGTCATTTCTGTTGGTGACGGTATTGCTAGGGTATACGGATTAGATAAATGTATGGCATCAGAACTTCTCGAATTCCCTAATGGTATTATGGGCATGGCATTGAACCTTGAGGAAGACACTGTCGGAGCAGTTCTTTTCGGTGAAGACAAGCTTATCCTCGAGGGCGATGTTGTTAAACGTACAGGCAGGATTATGTCAGTCCCTGTCGGTGAGGCAATGAGGGGAAGGGTTGTTAACGCTATAGGGCAGCCTATTGACGGCAAAGGCCCAATCAATACGAAAGATTTCAGGATAGTTGACGTTGTTGCCCCTGGTATTGTTGACAGACAGCCTGTTTCAGAACCTATGCAGACAGGGCTTAAGGCAATAGATTCAATGATCCCCATAGGAAGGGGTCAGAGAGAGTTGATTATCGGTGACCGTCAGGTTGGAAAGACAGCGGTTGCTATTGATGCGATCATCAACCAGAAGGGTGGGGACGTTACATGCATATATGTTGCAGTCGGCCAGAAACGTGCCAACATTGCGCGTGTTATGAAAACACTTGAAGAAAACGGTGCAATGGAACATACAATTATAGTCATGGCAACTGCAAGTGAGCCTGCACCGCTTCAGTATATTGCTCCTTATACAGGTTGTGCTCTCGGAGAGTACTTCAGGGATAACGGCAAACATGCATTGATAATATACGATGACTTAAGTAAACAGGCCACGGCATACAGACAGCTTTCACTCCTGCTCAGACGTCCACCTGGCCGCGAAGCATTCCCGGGTGATGTCTTCTATCTCCATTCAAGGCTTCTTGAGAGGGCTGCAAAACTTTCTAAAGAGCTTGGCGGAGGCTCTTTAACAGCGCTTCCTATAATCGAGACGCAGGCTGGTGACGTGTCAGGTTATATCCCGACAAACGTTATCTCAATTACAGACGGTCAGATTTATCTTGAACCGGAGCTTTTTTATGCAGGTGTAAGGCCTGCTGTTAACGTTGGTCTTTCTGTCAGCCGTGTTGGTGGCGCAGCACAGACAAAGGCGATGAAACAGGTTGCAGGAACATTGAGACTTGACCTTGCACAGTTCAGGGAGCTCGCAGCATTTGCCCAGTTCGGAAGCGACCTTGACAAGGCAACACTCCAGCAGATAGAAAGAGGTAAAAGAATGGTTGAGCTTCTCAAACAAGACCAGTATGTGCCTATGTCAATGGCAGAGCAGGTCATTGTGCTTTTTGCGGGAACACAGGGATATCTTGATGATATACCTGTGGAATCAATAAAGAAGTTTGAGCAAGAATTCCTCCGTTATATAAGAGACCGTAAGGCAGATGTTAGGAAGGAATTAGAAGATAAGAAAACTATAGATGACGCCTTGAAAGCGAAACTTGTTGCATCGGTAGAAGACTTTAAGAAAGGATTTCAGGCATAGAAATAGTTGTTAGTGTTCAGTTGTTAGTTTTTTCGCCCCAGCGAATAGCCGCAGGAGATAGTCTAACAACCAACTACTGACAACTAAAAACTAAAGGAAGAAGATGGCGACATTAAGAGATATTAAAAGAAGAATCAAGGCTGTTCAGAGCACAAGCAAGATTACTAAGGCCATGAAGATGGTGGCTGCTGCAAAGTTCAGAAAGGCACAGCAGAGGATGCTTGAGATGAGACCGTACGCTGATAGAATGAACTCTATACTTTCGAGTCTTGCCTCAGGTACTGGAGCTGAAATACATCCGCTTCTTGCTGTCAGACCTCGAAAGACAGTTGAGGTTCTCGTTGTCACGAGTGACAGAGGGCTTTGCGGTGCATTTAACACAAATATCATCAGGACAGCAACAAACCATATTAATAATCTTAAAAAAGAAGGATTTGAAGTAAGCATCGGCACTGTGGGAAGAAAGGCGCGGGATTTTTGTAAGAGAAGAAATATCCCTTTGCGCAAATCGTGGACAGGTATTTCAGGGAGAGTTTCGTATTCAAATGCACAGGAAGTTGCCGCTGATATTATCGAGAACTACACGAATGAGACTGTTGATGAAGTTATACTGGTATATAATGAGTTTAAGTCAGTTGTAGCTCAGAAAATTGTGGTTACAAGGCTGCTTCCTCTGTCACCTGTAGAGGGCAAGGAAGAGACATCCGCAGTAGATAACTTTATTTACGAGCCTTCAAAGGAGGCGATATTCAGCAGGCTATTGCCAAAGAATGTTGAGATACAGGTATTCAGGGCGTTGCTCGAATCTCAGGCATCAGAAGAGGCGGCAAGGATGTCAGCCATGGAGAATGCAACAAAGGCTGCTAATGATATGATAGATAGTCTCACACTCCAATTTAACAAGGCAAGGCAGGCTTCTATCACCAAAGAGCTTATGGATATTGTCGGCGGTGTTGAGGCTTTGAAGGGATAACTATGAAAAGCACTAAATCCGAATATCTAAATTCTAAAAAGGATAATCATCGATTGGAATTTAGAATTTTGAAATTAGAATTTAATATAAATTTGGGGGTAAGAAATGAGTAATATTGGTAAAGTGTCACAGGTTATCGGTGCAGTTGTAGATGTTGAATTTGAAGGAAAATTACCTGAAATATTGAATGCTATAACAGTCGATCACAAGGGAGATGCAGCGAAGGGGATTCCTGACATTAAGATTACACTCGAGGTTGCAGCACACCTCGGTGATAACAAGGTCAGGACAGTTGCAATGTCAGCTACTGACGGATTGGTCAGGGGTACGCCTGCAGTTGATACAGGACAGCCTATTGCTGTTCCTGTTGGGAAGGGTGTGCTGGGAAGGATACTTAATGTTATCGGAGAAGGCGTTGATAAACTAGGACCGGTAAAATCAGATGTGAAACTTCCTATTCACAGACTTGCCCCTGAATTTGTCGAGCAGGAGCCTGTAACACAGGTTTTTGAAACAGGTGTTAAGGTTTTTGACCTCCTTGTCCCGTTTGTCAGAGGCGGTAAGATGGGAATGTTCGGCGGCGCAGGCGTTGGCAAGACAGTCATTATTATGGAGATGATTCATAATATTGCAATGAAACATGGAGGCGTTTCTGTTTTTGCAGGTGTTGGCGAAAGGACCAGAGAAGGCAATGACCTTTACGGAGAAATGAAACACTCAGGCGTTCTCGAGAAGGTTGCGCTCATATACGGACAGATGAACGAGCCGCCCGGAGCAAGGGCAAGGGTTGCATTGACAGCACTTACTGCAGCAGAATACTTTAGGGATGAGGGACAGGACGTTCTTATATTTATAGATAACATTTTCAGATATACACTTGCAGGTTCTGAGCTTTCAGCATTGCTCGGCAGAATGCCTTCTGCTGTTGGATACCAGCCTACGCTTGGAACTGACATGGGTATTTTGCAGGAAAGGATCACAACCACAAAGAAAGGCGCTATCACATCCATGCAGGCAATTTATGTCCCTGCTGACGACCTTACAGACCCTGCTGTTGCAACAGCATTTACACACCTTGATGGAACAGTCGTTCTTTCAAGACAGATTTCAGAGCTTGGTATCTATCCTGCTGTTGACCCATTGGATTCAACATCGAGAATCCTTGATCCAAAGGTTATTGGCGATGAGCATTATGCAGTCGCAAGAAGTGTCCAGAAGGTTCTCCAGAGATATAAGGAATTGCAGGACATTATTGCAATTCTTGGTATGGAAGAGCTTTCAGAAGATGATAAACTGATAGTTTCAAGGGCAAGGAAGATACAGAGATTCCTTAGCCAGCCGTTCAGTGTTGCAGAGGTATTCACAGGGAGAGCCGGCAAATATGTAAAGGTTGCTGATACGATAAAAGGCTTTAAGGCTATAGTTGATGGAAAATATGACGATGTGCCGGAGCAAGCATTTTATATGACAGGCGGAATTGAAGAAGTTGAAGAAAATGCAAAGAAACTTGGCTGGTCGAGGTAGGAATAATGGCAGAAGGAAAAGTTCTTCTTGAGATAGTTACACCTTATGGTCTTGTCGTCAGTGAAGAGGTGGATGAGGTCACTGCAAGTGGCAGCGAGGGCGAATTTGGAGTTTTGCCAGGGCATGTGCCTTTTGTAACAACTCTAAAGATCGGCATGCTAATAGCCAAGACAGGGAAAGAAACAAAGATCTTTTTTGTTAACTGGGGATATGCAGAGATTGGCCCAGATAAAGTTCTTGTACTGGCTGACAGTGCCGAAAGATCTGAAAATATCGATGTTGAAAGAGCAAAGGAAGCAATGAAGAGAGCGGAAGAACGTCTTAAGAAATGTGAGCACTGTGATTTCCATAGAGCAGAGGCATCACTTGAGAGAGCAGCAACAAGAGTTCAGGTTGCACAGTTAAAAGTGCCGAGATAATGAGAGTGTAAGTGCGGGTGAACAGTGTCAGTGAAAGATTTACTGACACTTACACTAAACACTGACACTAAGTCGTTGTCTAACAGCTTCATAAAGACAGACTGCAGCAGAGGCAGAAACATTAAGACTTTCTGCTTTACCGGGAATAGGAATTTTTAAAATAAAGTCAGCATTTTTTTTCATCTGACTGCTTACGCCGTGAGCCTCATTCCCAAAAACAAATGCAATAGCTTTTCCAAGGTCTGCATCAAAGATAGATGTCCTTGCATCTACAGCAGTAGCAATCAAGCTTATGCCATTTGATGGTAACCATTCGAGGAGTGCATTTGTTTCTGTATGGATAACTGGAATATTAAAGATACTCCCTGCAGTTGCCCTTAAGGTTTTCTGCATAAAAACATCACATGTGCCTTGAAGGATTATAACAGCATCAGCGCCTGCAGCGTCTGATGTTCGTATGATTGTGCCGAGGTTGCCTGGTTCCTGGATGCCGTCAGCAACAACAAGCAGTGGTATGGATTTAAATTTTATCTCATTAAGGTTCAGAGGCTTGTATGAAGAAATTGCGATAATCCCCTGAGAAGTTTCTGTGTCTGAGAGCGTATTTAGTGCCTGTTCAGTAACTTCGAAAAGCTCATTAGTATTTTTTATCAGTTGCCTTAGAAGTTTCTGCCCTTCTTTTTTTGCTGAAAATGTATGTGTAAAAAAGACTTTTTTTATCTCGTTGCCTGAAGCCAGCGCCATCTCTATCAGATGCGGGCCCTCGATGATGAATGCATTATGTTTGTATTTATTTCGCTTGATTTTAATGGCGAGCGCTTCTCTAATTTTAGGATTTGAGGGGCTTGTGATTTTAATGTAATTCATATTTAGCGGATAAGAGCTTTTTAGCTATATCTTCATAGACTCTTTCTCTCTCGCCTATTTCGATAATTTCCAGAATAGACGAAACATCCTTATAAATAATCCGATACCTGCCGACCCTATAACTTCTGAGTCCTTCAAGCTCATCCTTTAAGACTTTTCCGCTTGATGGATTTGTTGATATCTCTTTGAGTCCAGCCTTGATCTTTCTTTTTATTTCAGGATGCAGGGTTTTGAGAAATGAGAGTAGTTCTGAAGGTATCTCAAGTTGTCTTTTAGTCAACCTATTTCCCTTAGAAGCTCATCTAAAGTATAAGTCTTTGCCTTTTTAATTCCTTTTAACCCTTTTTTTATTCCAGCCATCAGGCTCGGGCTTGATTTTATTGCGAGGGTCTCTTTCCAGCTCTCAAACTCGTCCATGCTAACAAGAACTGCTGAGGGTCTGCCATTCTTAGTAATGACAACCTCCTCATCTGTTGAGTCAACACGCTCAACAAGCTTGCTGAGTTTTGCTTTTACCTCGTATAAAGGAAGTGTCTTCATTGTTTTACCTCCATGACCAGAATTATGACTATAATAGCATTGAGGCGATGAATTGTCAATTGTTCTGAGAAAGTTTGTTCTGAGAAAGTTAATCCAAATTCAATGAGAAGCTTATAAAGGGTATCAAACCATTTTCTATCGTGTCAACCCAGTTAGAAAATTGGGATAGACGGGTCTTGTTTTCTAACGGGGTCAATGCCAAAAATGATGAAGATGTGGTATCTTATCAGAGCATTTAGATGTTACTGATACCTTTTTGTCATTCCCGCGAATGCTGGAATCCAGAAAGATAAGATACCGGATTCCGCATCAAGTGCGGAATGACGGATATGGAGTTGTATTGTGGAAGAACATGAGAAACTCGTAAAGACCACAATCTATCTTGAAGAAGAAGTCATTGAGGCATTGGAAGAAGCAGCCAGGGAATTTGAAAAAACAACCGGCATGAAATGGTCAAGGGGCGCTGTAATCAGGGTTGCATTGAGTGATTTTTTCACACGGAGGGGGAAGATATTTTGATCGGACATGGTTTTATAGACCTTCATACCCACGGAATCGGAAATTACGATACAAGAACAGGGAGGGCTGAAGATATTTTAAAGATAGCTGAATTTCATGGTAAGGCAGGCACCTGCACAATACTTCCAACAATATATCCCGCTTCCATTAATGAGATGAGGAAGAATACTGAGGCAGTGAGAAAGGCGATGCAGGTGCAGAAGAGCAAAAGAGCAGAAGTTCAGAAGTTAGGAAGTTCAGAAGTTCAGAGTTCTTTTGTGCTTCCACGCTTCCGCACTTCTGCACTCATCCTCGGTGTTCATCTCGAGGGTCCATTTTTGAATCCTCTGAGATGCGGTGCTTTAAATAAGAACTCATTTATAAAACCAACAATATCTTCGCTAAAAAAATTAATCTCTGGTTATGAGGACATCATAAAAATTATGACTATCGCCCCTGAAATACCAGGCGCACTGAAAGTTATAGAAAAATGTGTTGAGCTTGGAATAAAAGTTAACATGGGCCATTCTGATGCAACATATAAACAGGCTGTTGATGGCAAGAAGGCAGGTGCAACAGGGATTACTCATTTATTTAATGCCATGAGACCATTCCATCACAGGGAGCCAGGGCTTGCCGGTTTCGGTCTAATTGAAGAAGATTTGTATGTAGAGGTCATTGCTGACGGTGTCCACCTTCATCCCAAGACACTCGGATTAATATTTAACCGGAAGCGATTGGACAGGATAATCCTCGTCTCTGATTCAGTTATAGGTGCAAAGAAAAAGGGAATGCCAGTTTATAGCAGGAGAGGTATTTTGGCGGGAAGCGGGATAACAATCTCAGATTCGATAAAATTACTTAAAGGTATCGGGATTCCCGGAGCCGAGATAATAGAGGCATCGGTTGACAATCCAAGACGATATCTGGCTATTTAATTTTTGATTTATAAGGTATTTCCTCTCTTTTATAAAAAGGGGATAGGGGAGATTAATAAGATATTAGTATTATGATTGACACAGAAAAGCTATGTTTTTGAATACAAACCTTTGTGATATAATTTTTTTAAAAGACAGGTTAGGTCTGCTTATGCAGAGAAGGAGGGGTTATGCAAAAAGGTGTCTTCTTAATCTTTATTTTTTTGATACTAATTCCTCTCTCTATAAATGCAGAGGGAAAGGAGGCAAAGTCTATGATAAAGGATATCCACTGGCTTGGGCATGATACATTTAAAATTGTTGGTGAAAAAGTAGTCTATACAGACCCGTTCAAAATTAAAAAGAAAGATACCGCAGATATTATCCTGATTACCCATGAGCATTATGACCACTGCTCGCCAGAAGATGTTAGAAAGATTCAGGGACCTAATACTGTGGTAGTTACGGTTGCGGATTGTGCAAAGAAGCTCAGTGGGAAGATAAAGACAGTAAAACCTGGCGATAAGATTAATGTTGAAGGCATTGAGGTTGAGGCGGTGCCTTCTTATAACACAAACAAGCAGTTTCATCCACGGGCTAATGGCTGGGTTGGGTACATATTTACTGTGAAAGGGCAGAGGATTTATATTGCAGGTGATACGGATTATATCCCTGAGATGAAGACATTAAAAAACATTGACATCGCATTGCTCCCGGTTTCTGGCACTTATGTTATGACAGCGGATGAGGCTGTAAAGGCAGCGCTTGATATAAAGCCAAAGATTGCAATCCCTATGCATTATGGTTCAATAGTTGGCGATAAGGGTGATGCAAATAGGTTTGCTGAGGGACTGAAAGGGAAGGTTGAGGTGGTGATACCGGAGGAGGAATAAAGTAAATAGGCTGGTATTAGATTTAGAGGAGGCCGTTGAATGCTTGATGAAATAATCAAGATGTTTAAAAGAAAAGGCGACTTTGTCTCAGGTGAAGAGATGAGCAAAAAACTCGGGGTCACGAGAGCAGCAATATGGAAGAAAATAGAGGCGTTGAGAAACAAAGGTTATAAGATTCAGGCATCCCCTGCAAGGGGCTATAAACTTATAAAGACCCCTGAATTTTCCGTGGAGGAACTCAAAACACTAATAAAAGGGGATGTTGGCGGGGAGATAATATTTTTTGAAAGCATTGATTCTACAAATCTCATTGCAATGAAGCTTGCAGAAAAGGGATCTCCTGAAGGAACAGTTGTAATTGCAGACAGCCAGACAAAGGGCAGGGGAAGGCTTGGAAGGGCGTGGGTTTCGCCGCCTATGGCCGGTATTTATATGAGTGTTATTGTGAGACCCGGGCTTGAGCCAAAGGATGCAACCCTTCTTACAATCATGGCTGCAATAGCGTGCGCTACAGCCATACGGAATACAACCGGACTTCAGGTAAAAATAAAATGGCCTAATGACTTGATGGTATCTGATAAAAAATTGGGCGGCATACTTACAGAGATGAAATCAGACCCCGACAGGATTATATTCGCTGTAATAGGTATTGGCATTAACGTAAATATGAAGCGCAAGTCTTTTCCTCCCGAAGTTCAGCCTATTGCAACATCAATTAAAGAAGAACTCGGCAGGATACAATCGAGGACATTTATTATTGCAGAAATATTGAAAGAGATAGAGCGATGGTATAAAGTCCTGATAAGAACCGGCAGAAGCCCTTTGCTTGATGAGTGGAGACGACTTTCATCAACACTCGGCAGTAAGGTTAAGGTGACTGCCGGGAGAGATATATTTACAGGGACTGCAGAAAACATTGATGATGAAGGGATGCTTATATTGAGACTTCCATCAGGTATACTAAAGAGGATAAGCGCAGGTGATCTAACAGTATTAAGATAGGAATCCACCAGCGATACAGAAGATTTAAAGGTGTTTCCCGCATATAATTGACTCTAAAGTCCAATCCGTGATAATCTTTTATATAAGTAAGATGCAGGTTAAATAATGGAAACTAAAGGCCTTAAACTTAGTACAAAGTTTAGCCTGACTATTGCCCTTATTCTTCTCTTCTTCTGCGCTGTTTTATCTTTCCTGTTTTATTTTTACCTGAAAAATCAGATTATCGAGGATGCAAAAGAAAAGACCATGATTATCATGGCTCAGGTGAAGGCAGTGGGAGATTATGTAAAAGAAACCCTGCGTCCAAGAGTATCTGATGCGATTCTCCACATGAAAGCTCACGAAGATTTCGTTATCGAGGCAATGTCAACTACTTTTGTGACTAACGAGGTTATGAGACACTTTAAACAGAATATAGAAGGGTATATTTATAAGCGGGTATCAAATAATCCACTTAATCCAAATAATAAGGCAGACCCTTTCCATTCCAGAATGGTCGTTTTTTTTGAAAATAACAGACAACAGGAAATATGGCAGGATGTAATTACCGCAGATGGTCAAAAATACCTTATCAGGATGAGACCAATTATTGGAGAAGAGGGTTGCCTTAAATGCCATGGTAATCCATCTGAGGCGCCAAAAGGAATCATAAAGAAATATGGCGGGGTGGGCGGGTTTGGATATAAAGTTGGGAAGGTGATGGGTGTGGAATCTGTAGCTGTCCCTCTCGATATCGCCTTTGCAGGCGTTAGAAAGGCAGCAATTAATGCCTTTATCTTTTGTATCTCTATTTTGTTTTCACTATTTATAGTTTTGCAAGGCACATTCTGGCAGATGGTCAGCAAACCCCTCAAACAATTGACCGATATATTCAAAGGGATCGTTGATGGCACGGAATATTTAGGCAAAAAAATATCAAGTAACAGAAGTGACGAGATAGGCAGCTTAATGACTTCCTTCAATGTAATGGCATCTCATCTTTCCGGTGCACAGGAAGACCTGAGAAAGAACATAGAAACCCTTCAGTCAATTTTTAATGGTATCAGCGACCCCCTTGCCCTGGTTAGTCCTGATTGTTCTATAATCATGAGTAACAAGGCATACCGTGAATGGATCTCAAAAGGTTCCCCCGCAGTTTTGGGTAAAAGATGTTATGAGAGAGTTCATCAGGATAAGAGTTTTTGCTCTGCATGCATTCTTGAACAGGTAATAAAGGAGAAAAGGCCTATTTATGGAGACTTTAAGACGCAGGATGGGCAGCATTATTCTGCTCATTTTTATCCCATCTTTGGCGACCCCGGCGTGGTAAGCCGTGTGGTCCACTATGTTAAAAACATAACCGAGAGAAAATTGATAGAGGAACAGATGATGAAGACAGAGAAACTTGCTTCATTAGGACAGATAGCAGCAGGTGTCGCCCATGAGATAAATAACCCTCTCGGGGGCGTAAGGCTCTGTTTTAATAATCTTATGATGACAGATATGGATGAAGAGTTAAAGAAGAGGCATATAAATACAATTAATTCAGGGATCGACAGGATTCAGAATATCGTGAGGCTTCTCCTCGATTTCTCAAAAAGCTCTCCATTGAACATCTCTCCGTGCTCTATAAACAATGTTATAGAACGTGTGCTTGATTTGTCGGATTATCTCATCACAAAAAAGGGAATAAGGCTTGTTAAAAACCTTTCTGCTGATATCCCCGAACTGATGATTGATTCTCAAAAGATGGAACAGGTATTTTTAAATGTAATAATAAACGCCATTCAGGCGATAGATGGTCATCCAGGGATATTGACTATTGAAACAGCTTTAGAAGGGAAATACTGTAATATATCCATTGCAGATACGGGGAGAGGAATCTCCGGTGATATACTCCCGCACATCTTTGACCCTTTTTTCACGACAAAGGATATTGGTGAAGGGACAGGACTTGGCCTTACTGTCAGCAAGGCAATAGTTGAACAGCACAAGGGGGAGATAGTTGTTGAATCCTCTGATAGCAATACAAAGTTTACGGTGAAATTACCTGTCAGTAAATGAGACGGCGCATACTTATAATTGAAGACGAACCGACTATGAGGCTTGGTATGAGCCATTTTCTGGTCTCTGCCGGGTATGATGTTAACCTGTGTGAGGATGGGGCACAGGGACTCTCAGCGATCAGGAATGAAAATTATAGTCTTATCATAACTGATCTGAAACTGCCTCACCATGACGGCCTTGAGATACTTAAAGCGGCCAGATCCCTATCTCCGGGTACCGGCGTAATAATAATTACAGCATATGCTGATGTGAAGACCGCTGTCCAGGCAATTAAAGATGGGGCATTTGACTACATTGCCAAACCGTTTTCAAACGAAGAACTCTTAATTGCAGTAGAAAGATTTTTAAAATTCCAGAGGCTCGAAGATGAAGTGAAATACCTCAGGGAGAGTTTGAAGGAAAGGATTGGGTTTGAGAATATAATCGGAGTCAGTCCTGTCATGAAGGATGTATTTGATCGCATTGCATCGGTCGCTGTCACTGACGTGCCGGTGCTAATTCAGGGTGAGAGCGGAACAGGGAAGGAGCTTGTTGCAAATGCCATCCACAGGTTGAGCCAGAGAAATGACAAGCCGTTTATCAAAATTAATTGCGCTGCCATCCCCGAAAATCTTTTTGAATCAGAACTCTTCGGACATGAAAAAGGAGCCTTTACAGGCGCGGCAGAAACAAGAAAAGGCAAGTTCGAGTTTGCGGATAGCGGAACTATATTTTTTGATGAAATAGGCGATATACCGCTCTCTCTGCAGCCCAAGCTGTTAAGGGTCTTAGAGGATAACACTATAACGAGGTTAGGGGGAAATGCCTCCATAAGAGTTGATGTCAGAAGCATTTACGGCACAAGTAAAAATCTGAAGGAATGCATAGCTTCAGGGACATTCAGGGAGGAACTCTTTTACAGGATAAATGTAGTTCCCATTACTATGCCTGCTCTCAGGGAAAGGAAAGAGGATGTCCCTTACCTCATAGACCATTTCCTTAAACATTTCAAGGATAAATATAACAGAGTGGATTTAACTATATCTCAATCTGCATATGATACCCTGCTGTCCTATAATTACCCCGGCAATGTTAGAGAGCTGAAACACGCTATTGAAAGGGCTGCTATACTTTCAAAAGATGGCATCATAGATATAAAGCATCTGCCTGATGAGATGTCAGGGGTATCTGATAAGATTCCATGTATTACAGAGGATCTTTCTCTTGAGGCAAGTATCCGATGCTTTGAAAGGCAGAAGATCATCAAGGCTCTCAATGAATCGGGTGGCAGAAAAATAGACACAGCTAACACTCTTGGAATAAGTAGAAAGGTGCTCTGGAAGAAATTGAAAGAGTACGGTATTGAATAAGTTCCCATACGGGAACACTTGTCAGTCCTGCATGTTCCTTGTCAGCAACAAAATATCAATGTCCCTCCAAGAATACCTTATAAATCAATAACTTCTTTTAATGGCATTACAATTGCTGTTCATTCTTGTTAAAAGGGATATAATGCCTAAACAGAGGGGGTGATTCAATAAGGATATTGTGTATTAG
>JAKALU010000178.1 GCA_021824065.1 Nitrospirota bacterium | reverse complement strand
CATTCATACTTTACAAGTATCTTTTTAGATGGAATATTTTCGGGTTCAAACTCGACCTTTACAACTGGAGAGTATGTTTCATCGCCAAAACCTGTGCCTGCTGAATCGCTTTTATACTCTCTTGATGCACCGCTTGAAGGCGCACCCGAAGATGGCGCTGGCGCTTTCTCTTTTTTCAGTTCCTTCTCATAAAGAATTCTTGGCTGCTCTTTTTCTCGAAATACTGCAACTGCAATCACCCCCATTGCAGAAGTATCGCCGAAAGTCCTTACAGCATAGGAATCGCTTACATCTGTAAAATAAAACCTGTGCACTGCGTCCTGATTAGTCCTCCAGCCTTCAAGCTTTGTAGAGCCATAAGGGTAAACGATGTACATCATCTCGTTATTTTTCAGAAATGATTTCCTGCCCGTAATTATATTTCTTCCATCAACAGCTACCACGACTCCAACCCTTTCAGCAGTATTGTTTCTTATCACGATGCTATAGTTTTCTTCTCTTCTGGCCTCAAGGTATTTCTTGATTAGGTGAGTGCCGCCTGTTTTATAGTTTTTATAAGGGATGGGCAAGAATTCATCTCCGTTATCAGAGATGATCTCGATGTCCACATTGCCTCCCTGATGTGAGTAGGCAGGCAATGCGAACAGTGCAAGTACCATTGCAAATAATGCTATTTTTGCGTAACGCATGTCCTTTCTCCTTTCTTTTATCGGTCTTTGATTATTTAGACAGCAGGACAGCGTGACTTGTTCCCGAAATTTTTAGGGTCTATTAGGAATGTTTGGAAAATTGGGGCTCTGGCTGCTATGACAACAAGGTCTGAAGGCAATGGGCTTGGTTAAGGAAATAATGGATATCGATTATTCGCCTGTAATCACTCTGTGCAACATTTGGCGCAGTTCTGCTATTTCATATGGTTTGGCTAAAGCTCCTCTGAAACCGTATTCCTTAAAGTTAGCCACTACCGGATCGTCGGAATAGCCGCTCGAAACAATTGCCTTAATATCATGGTCTATTTCAAGCAGTTTCTTGATGGCCTCCTTGCCTCCCATGCCAGCCGGGATAATTAAGTCTATGATAACAGCGTCAAAAGGCTGGCCTGATTCCATGCCTTTTTTATAGATATCAACCGCCTTGTCGCCGTCTTCAGCGAAGTCTGCTTCATACCCGCATTGAGCCAGCATGCGGCCAACAACAACTCTAACTATTTCATCATCATCCATCACGAGGATCTTCCCTCTGCCTTTGCCGGCAGGAGATATCCCTCCAATGTCCTTCATTATCGTAATTTTCTCCTCGGCAGCTGGGAGATACAAATGGAAAATTGTCCCCGCTCCAAGTTTAGATTCTACAGCAATGTTGCCGTCATGCCTTTTGATGATAGAATAAGCTGTTGCCAAACCAAGGCCGCTTCCTTCCTGTTTTGTTGTGAAATAGGGGTCAAATATTTTTGAGCGATGTTCTTCGGCTATTCCATGCCCCTGATCTTTAATAGACACTCTTACATATTTTCCGTCTTTCAGAGAAAGAGAATTACCTGTTCCTACGGTTATATTTTCAGTGCTCACCATAATTACTCCGCCTTCCGGCATAGCCTGCAGTGCATTAATAATCAAATTGTTTATAACCAGGCTTATCTGCCCTTCATCTACTTCAACCGGCCAGATGTTGTCTGGTGCTGAAATCTCATACCTGACGTTGGACCCGCTTAAAGCGAAGCTGGCTGAATCTTTGATCAATCTTGTAATAGCGGTTATCTTTCTAACAGGCATGCCACCTTTAGAAAAGGTAAGTAATTGCTGAGTCAGATTTTTTGCCCTGTGAGAGGCTTTTTCCACCTCTGTCAATATATCGAAGACTTCTAACCCTGGCTTTGCATACATCTTTGCCAATGAGATATTGCCAGTAATAGCAGTCAGAATATTATTAAAGTTATGCGCAATCCCGCCTGCTAAAATTCCGAGGGATTCCAGTTTCTGTGCCTTCAAAAGTTCTGCCTCCATCTTTTTATGCTCGGTGATGTCCTTCACTGTACCCATGCTCGCTATCCTGCCCTGATAGTTAACAAGCCCGACAAGCATATTAACAAAGACTCTTGTGACGCCGTCTTTATGAAGCGCTTTGAATTCATATTCCCTGGGGACATCTTCGCCTGCCAGTCTCCGGCGATAGCGGTCTATTACCATATCTAAATCCTCAGGTGCTATAAGTTTCTGCACATCCATTCCTATGACTTCCTCGCCCGTATAGCCAACCATATTTGCAAACGCCTCGTTTATAAATTTAATCTTGGCATCCTGAATAATAAAAACTCCGTCCTGGATATTCTCAATCAGCATGCGGTATTTCTCTTCAGATTCTTTAAGTACCTGCTCTGCCTTCTTGCGCTCTGTGACGTCCCTGATAACCTCAATGCCCGCTATAATTTCCTCTGTCGCATCTCTTAGAGGTGAGGTAGTAATCTCAACGTATACCATCCCTGCACCCGGGATCGCACTCTTTTCCATTGTATGAATCTTGCCGTCTTTAAAGGTCATTGCTATGGGGCAGTCTTCGCAGACATGATCTTTTTGATGATATGCCATATAGCAATGCTCACCGATATGGTCACCTGTTATATTTTTTTGAATTTGATTTTGATATAAAATTTTGAAGTCAGTATCCTGTATGCTGATAGCATCTCCTATGGCTGCAAGAATTGCCTCTGACTTTGATTTTTCCTCTTCGGCCTTTGTCATAGCTGCCTGCAGCGCCTCCTCAGCCTCTTTGCGCTTGGTAATATCTCTGACAACCTCAATGCCTGCTATGATTTCTCCCTCTGCATTCCTTAAAGGCGATGCTGTAACTGCAATGTACGCAGTCCCCTTATCAGTTGTCAGACTTCTCTCTGTTTTGTAAATCTTGCCTCCCTTGAAAGAGATGTCAAGAGGGCAGTCTTCACAGACATCCTCTCTTTGCCTGTATGCCTTGTAGCAATACTCTCCGACATGGTCTCCAACTAAGTCTTTATGCTTCTGATTTTGATACAGGATTCTGAAGTTAGTGGCTTGAATACTGATACCCTCGCCTATAGCCGCAAGAATTTTTTCTGATTTGGATTTCTCATTTAATAAAGCTGTCTTTGCTGCATCTTTGAGGTCTGTTTCTAATGACTTTAATTCAGTAATCTGCTGGTGCAGTTCTGCCAGTTCATTTAAAAGCTGCTCTTTTGTTTTGTCTTTATTTTTCATCTTGTGCCTTATGGGTTGAAGTATTATAACAAGATTTTAAACTGTTCTGCATGAAGAATATCTGGCGGGAGCGTGTGGGAATCGAACCCACATAGAATGTCATCTTTATATTTTAAAATCAGCGACTTAGTTGGGCTAAAAATTTTGTTGGGGACAGTTTAGGGACAATTACCTGATTGAGAATGTTTTGATTTCGATTATTCGAATTGCTTTTCAAGATCATGCCAGAAGCAAGCTCACGCCTTCGCTCCTCCAGAGCCTACCCTGTATGGAGACACATTCGTCAGATTTACATCAGAATCACATAGCTTTTCATCAGATCAAGAAAAAGATGTCAAGGAGAAGAAAGGATGGATTGTTAAGTCAGGTACCTACTCTCAACTGTTGATGTCAGAAGGGCCCTTCGTTCTTCTTATTTTTTCTCTAACAAATCACTTACAGAACATTTAAAATACTTGCAGAGTCTTTCAAGTACATCAAAATCTATTCTCTTTGCTTTTTCGTAGTACAGGAGAGTAATCGTATTCCTGTGAACGCCAATTTCCCTAGCGACATCGGCGATCTTTAATTTCCTCTCGCCCATTAGCCTTGATAAGTGACATTTTATCATCGTATTTATTAGTCATTAATCTACATAAAAGCTTGCACGGTGTCAATAAAAATCAAAAAATATCATTCAGGATGAAAAAATCACTTGACAAATGACATTTAAAAGGGTAAAATATCATTATAGACGATAAATTATCATTTAGCGTAACATTTTCCGGAGGAATG